>CADBRL010000122.1 GCA_902797105.1 uncultured Erysipelotrichaceae bacterium | reverse complement strand
TTATGGTAACACTTCATGTTCTTTTTGCCAATTTTCAACTTCTTCAGCATCATCTAAGTGGATTTTTGTATGTCCAATTATTTGATAGTCTTCATGTCCTTTACCTAGTATTAGTAAAATATCTTCTGGCTTTAACATTTCTATACCTTTTTTAATAGCTGTTTTTCTGTCAAGTTCAACTTCATAGTTGTCAGATTTTACACCTTTTAAGATATCTTCCATTATTTTAGCTGGGTCTTCTGTTCGTGGATTATCACTAGTTAAAATTGTATAGTCACTTAAAGAGGTTGCAATATTTCCCATGATAGGTCTTTTTATTGGGTCTCTATCCCCACCACAACCAACGATTGTTATAACTCTGTCTTTTTTTAGTTCATTGTAGGCAGTAATTACTTTTTCAACAGCATCAGGTGTATGTGCATAATCTATTACAGCATAGCCATTATTTACTTTATGAGTTTCACATCTACCTTTTGGAGCATGTAAATCTTTAGTTTTACTTATAATTTCTTGTAAACTAAATCCACATTCATGTAAAATAGCTAAGGCTGTCATGTAATTATAGACATTAAATTTACTTGTTAGGTTTGTTGTTACATTATATTCTTTATTTTCATATGTAAATGTTATGTTTGTTTCTGCAGGTGTAATATTTGCTTTTTCTATGATGTAATCGTACTTTTTATTGTTATAACCTAGTTTAATGCCACTTCCAAATTTATTTACAAAAGCTTTGCTAGCTTCATCATCACTATTTACAATTAATTTACTATCTTTATGCACGTAATCTATAATTTTTAATTTAGCATTTAAATAGTTTTCCATTGTCTTGTGATAATCTAAGTGATCTTCGGTAAGATTTGTGAATGCTGCAATATCTATATGTAATCCATATATTCTTTCATAAGATAAAGCATGAGAGCTTATCTCCATTACTACAGTATTACATCCAATTTCTAATGCATGAAGAAGTAATGTATAAATAGTGAGAATATCTGGTGTTGTGTTTTCAGTAACAATTTCTTCATTTGGTGTTTTAAAACCAATGGTACCAATATATGCAGTCTTTTCTCCGAGGTCATTTAATAATTGGTATGTAAGATATGCTGTGGTTGTTTTTCCATTTGTACCTGTGATACCTATTATTTTTAAAGTATTAATTTTATCAGCATATTCCTTTTTTAATACTTCTTTTAAATACTTTTCTGTATTTTCTACTATTTCTAGAGGTACAGAACATTGAACATTTTTTTCTGCTACAACTTTTGATGCACCATTTTTTATAGCATCTAAAATATAATCATGACCATCAACTGTGTGTCCTTTTAAGGCTACGAATGTTTGACCTGGTCTTACTTTTCTTGAATCAACTTCGTAATTCAAATTAAAATCATCTCCTTGATATAAGTCTATTATAACAGATTTTGAAAATTTACAATAGTTTTTAATAAAAATTATGTGTAAAATAATAAACTAAAAGTTTTTTTGCTTTTAGTTTATTTCTTTTCAATAGTTATTATTAAATTTTCTTTTTTAGCTAAAATTAATAGAAGCTCAAAATCATAGTTTCTTTGACCATATTCATAAAGTTGAATTGAGTTTTTTGTTCTATTAATCTCCTTTCCAAATTCTTCTTGAGTTTTACCAGACCATTCACGAATAATCTTTATTATCTCGTTTGCTCTGTAATCATTTGCTTTAATTTTCATATTTTCACCTAACATTAACATACAATATGTTGGCATAATTTAGTTAGATAAGTATACAAATTGTTTGTTTTAATATATATTTCTTGATAATTATGTGGCTTATTGCTATAATTATATTGGATGTGATTTATATGAAAAAAATTATATTAACTGGTGATAGACCAACTGGTAGACTTCATATAGGCCATTATGTTGGTTCCCTAAAAAATAGAGTAAAATTACAAAATACTGGTGAATTTGATGAAATATATATTATGATTGCTGATGCACAAGCTTTAACGGATAATTTTGATAATCCTAAGAAGGTAAGAGATAATGTTATTGAAGTTGCACTTGATTATTTATCTGTTGGTATTGATCCTGAAAAAGCAAATATTTTAATACAATCTGAAGTAAGTGAACTTACTGAACTTACATTTTATTATATGAATTTAGTTACTTTAAGTAGATTAAAAAGAAATCCTACGGTTAAAAATGAACTTAAATTAAGAGGTTTTGAAGATAGTGTTCCTGTTGGTTTTTTGAATTATCCAATTAGTCAAACTGCCGATATTACTGCCTTTGAAGCTACATGTGTTCCTGTAGGAGAAGATCAACTTCCGATGATTGAACAAGCTAGAGAAATAGTTAAATCTTTTAATAATATTTATGGAGAAACTTTAGTTTATCCCGAAGCAGTAATACCTCAAAATGAAGTGGAAAGAAGACTTCCAGGTACTGATGGTAAGGCTAAAATGAGTAAATCTTTAGGTAATACAATATATCTTGCTGATACTCCAGAAGAAGTAAGAAGAAAAGTAATGGGTATGTATACTGATCCTAACCATATAAGAGTTGAAGATCCAGGTAATGTTGAAGGTAATGTTGTTTTTACTTATTTGGATGTATTTGCAAATGATGCATATTTTGAAAAATATTTACCTGAATATAGAAATTTAGATGAACTTAAGAAAAAGTATCAAGAAGGTGGTCTTGGTGATGTTGTAATAAAGAAATTTTTAAATAATATATTACAAGATGAACTTGCTCCGATTAGAGAAAGAAGAAAGTATTATGAAAATCATCTTGAAGATGTAGTGAAAATACTTGAAAATGGAACTAAGAAAGCAAGAATTAAAGCTAGTGAAACACTTGATAAAGTTAAAAGTGCTATGAAAATAGATTATTTTAAAAATGATGAATATTTAAAAGAAATAATTGATAAATATCAAGAAAAATGATAATATTAGAATAAGTAGAAAAGGGTTGATAGGCTTATGCTAGATGCATGTTTTATTCCAGATTTAACTAAAGCTAAGGCTAATGAGCAAGCTGTTTTTAGAGGTACTAATTATAGAATTAGTGTTTTAAGTGAGCGTTTAATTAGAATGGAATATAGTGTAGATGGACATTTTTCTGATAATTTAACTACTTTAGTTAGCAATAGAAACTTTAGAGTTCCAACATTTAAAGTAGAACAAGATGAAAAATATTTAGTTATAACAACCAATTATTTTAATTTTCAATATCTTAAGAATAAACCTTTTGTAGGACCTAAGTTTGCACCAGATAATAATTTGCGGGTTTCATTAAATGGTACTGATAAGGTTTGGTTTTATGGGCAAGCAGAGGCTCGTAATTTTAAAGGCGGAGCTGTTAGCTTAGATGATTATAAAGGAAAAGTAGATTTAGATAAAGGACTTTATTCTACGGATGGTTTTGTTAGTATTGATGACTCTAATAACTTAGAGATTGCTGCAGATGGATATCTTATTAATCCTAATCCAAATAAAGTAGATATATATTTATTTATGTATAAAAGAAATTTTGGACTTTGTCTTAAAGATTATTTTACCCTTACTGGTTATCCAGAACTTATTCCAAGAAGTGCTTTAGGTATATGGTGGAATAGAGAAAGAATATATAATTTTGAGGATACTAAAAATATAGTTAAAACTTTTAATAGAAATGGTATTCCTTTATCTGTACTTCTTTTAAGTGAATTTTGGCATATAAAAGATAAGTCTAATTATAATTTATATAAAACGGGATTTTCTTTTAATAAAGAATTATTTCCAAATCCTGATGAATTTATAAAAAGTATGCATGATGCTGGGGTAAGTGTTGGTGTTAATATTGATCCTGTGGAAGGAATAAGAAAAGAAGAAGAGAGATATCTTAATTTTGCTAAAGAACTTAATGTAGCTGATGGTGTGACAATTCCATTTAATGTAATGGATAAAGCTTTTATGAATACTTTTATAAAACATGTTATAGATAATTTAGTTAATTTAGGTATTGATGTATTTTGGCTTGATTATAGGAAAGATTTAGCTGGTATTAATGCACTTTCTTATTATTTCAATACAGATTTTAAAAAATATAAAGATAAAAGACCTTTAGTTTTAACTAGAAGTTCTTTGGTGGCACCACATAAAGCAGGAATACTTTATTCTGGAGAAACTTATGTTTCTTGGGATACACTTAAATTTTTGCCATTTTATAATTCTATGGCTGCGAATAAAGGTGTTACTTGGTGGAGTCATGATGTTGGTGGTTATAAAGGTGGAAGCGAAGACTCTGAACTTTATTTAAGATATATTCAATTTTCATGTTTTAGTCCAATTTTTAGATTTAGTGCAGAACGAGGTGTTTATTATAAAAGAGAACCTTGGGCTTGGGATGTTAAAACTTATACTATAGCTCGTGAGTATGCAATTCTTCGTCAAAGATTAATTCCATATATATATACTGAAGGCTGTAATTATAGTAAACTTGGTAAACCTTTGATTGAACCTATTTATTATACTTATCCAGTTATTTATGATGAACCTGATTATAGAAATGAATACTATTTTGGTAAAGAATTGTTTATAGCTCCGATTACTAAACCAATGGATAAAACTATGAATAGATCTATTGAAAGATTGTATTTACCAAAAGGAACATGGTATGATTTTAGAAATGGTAAAAAGTTTTTGGGGGATAAAAGATATATTGCTTTTTATAAAGATAATGAATATCCAATATTTGCTAAAGCTGGTGCTATAATTCCAATGGCCAATTTGGATGAAAATATAAATGATACAAGTGCTCCGAAATCTATGGAAATAGATATATTTCCTGGACAAAGTAATTCATATAAATTATATGAAGATGACGGTGTAAGTAAAATGTATCAAGATGGTTATTATTTAGTAACAGCCATTGATTATAATTATATGCAAAATAATTATACTGTTATAATTAGACCTATTGATGGTAAAATTGGAATTGTTCCTAGAATGAGAGATTATAAAATTAAGTTTAGAAATGCAAAAGAAGCTAATAGCGTTGATGTTTTTGTAAATGGAAATAAAGCACTTAATGAAGTAAAAGTTTATGAAGAAGATAATAATTTTGTAGTTGAAGTAAAAGATGTAGATACAAGTAAACAATTAACTGTTAATTGTAAAGGAAATAATATTGAAATTGAAGCTGTAAGAATTATAAATGAAGATATTAATTCAATTATTACTGATTTACCTATTAAAACTAAAATAAAGGAACAAATTGCAAGTATTATATTTAGTGATATAGATATTAAACAAAAAAGAATTCAAATTAAGAAAATTAAAGAATTAGATAAAAGATTTGTAAGAATGTTTATAAAATTACTTGAATATATTGCAGAAATTTAATATAATAGTGACATGCAGATGAAAAAAGAGTAGTAAATTATATATTCTTTTAGAGAAAGTTAGTGGTAGATGAAAACTAATAAAGAATTATAATTGAACTTGCTTTTGGATGTGAATGGGGTAATTTCCGTATCAATTATAAAGAAGCAATTAAGGTGGTACCACGTAATTTACGTCCTTTGGTTACTACCTTTTTATTTGGAGGTTTTTATGAGTGAATTTGGAATTAATTTAGTTTGGGCTTCTATATTGTTTATTTTAATATTTTTGGTTAATTTCCTGTGGATATTTAAAAGAAGTTATGAAAATATTAAGAAACAAAAGAAAAAGAAGAAAAACAAAAAATTAGAAGATTTTATTGGTCTTTCATATTTGATACCTAAGTTTAATTTAGATATTAATAAAATGAATTTAAATTATGTGTTTTTTATGGTATCACTTATAAATGCTTTTATTATTGCATTTGTCTTCTTAGTAATTAGTTGTATTCCATGGAGTATTGGATTTAGTATGTTACTGGGATTTGTGCTTCTTTTTGGCCTTATTTATTCTTTATATGAATTTTTTGGCCGTAGTTTAGTTAAGAAAGGTTGGAGTAAAAATGTATAATCATGAAATGATAGAAAAAAAATGGCAAAAATATTGGGAAGATAATAAAACATTTAAAACTGATGCTTGGGATTTTTCAAAACCTAAGTTTTATGCTTTAGATATGTTTCCTTATCCATCTGGAGTTGGGCTTCATGCGGGTCATCCGGAAGGGTATACCGCTACTGATATTGTGGCGAGAATGAAGAGAATGCAAGGATATAATGTTTTACATCCAATGGGATGGGATGCTTTTGGTCTTCCTGCAGAACAATTTGCAATAAGTACGGGTCATCATCCTGAAGAGTTTACAAAAGAAAATATTAAAACTTTTAAAAATCAACTTAAAATGCTTGGACTATCATATGATTGGGATAGAGAAATTTCAACTTGTGATCCGAAATTTTATAAGTGGACACAATGGATATTTAAAGAACTTTTCTTAGATGGTCTTGCTAAATGTATTGAAATGCCTGTTAATTGGTGTGAAGAACTTGGTACTGTACTTGCTAATGATGAGGTTATTGATGGTAAAAGTGAACGTGGGGGATATTCAGTTGTTCGTAAGAATATGAAACAATGGGTAATTGATATTCCTAAGTATGCTGAAAAGCTACTTGATGGATTAGATAAAATAGATTGGCCTTTGTCCACTAAAGAAATTCAAAAAAATTGGATTGGTAAGTCAACTGGTGCAGAAGTAATATTTAATATAGATGGTACTGATTTAAACTTTACTGTGTTTACAACAAGATGTGATACGTTATTTGGTGCTACTTACTCTGTACTTGCTCCGGAACATAAACTTGTTGATATGATTACTACATGTGAGCAAAAAGATGCTGTAGAAAAATATAAAAAATTGTGTGCATCTAAATCTGATTTGGAAAGAACTGAACTTAATAAAGAAAAAACTGGAGTATTTACAGGAGCTTATGCTATTAATCCTGTTAATGGAGTTAAAATACCCATTTGGATTAGCGATTATGTTTTAGCTACCTATGGTACAGGTGCTATTATGGCTGTTCCTGCTCATGATGAACGTGACTATGAATTTGCTAAGAAATTTAATCTTCCAATTATTGAAGTACTTGCTGGTGGAGATATAGAAAAGGAAGCTTATACTAAAGATGGAATCCATGTTAATTCAGGATTTTTGGATGGACTTAATAAAGAAGATGCTATAGAAAAAATGCTTTCTTGGCTTGAAGAAAATAAGTGCGGTAAAAGAGAAGTAAATTATAGATTAAGAGAATGGATATTTGCTCGTCAGAGATATTGGGGAGAACCTGTGCCAATTATTCATCTAGAAGATGGAAGAGATATTGCTTTAAAAGATGAAGAATTGCCTCTTGTATTGCCTGCACTTTTGGATTATAAAGGTAAAAATGGTATGGCTCCACTTGAAAATGATGTAGATTGGGTAAATGTTTCAGTTGATGGAATAAAAGGAAAAAGAGAAACTTCAACAATGCCAGGAAGTGCTGGGTCTAGTTGGTATTTCTTAAGATATATTGATCCAGATAATAATGAAGCTATTGCAGATAAAAAATTGCTAGAACATTGGATGCCTGTTGATTTGTATGTTGGTGGTCCTGAACATGCTGTTGGTCATTTGCTTTATTCAAGAATGTGGAATAATTATTTGTATGATAAGGGTATTGTACCTGTTAGTGAACCATTTAAAAAATTAGTTCATCAAGGTATGATTTTAGGCTCAAACGGGGTTAAAATGGGTAAAAGATATCCAGAGTATGTTGTTAATCCAAATGATGTTGTAAAAGAATATGGAGCAGATACTTTAAGACTTTATGAAATGTTTATGGGACCTTTAGAAGCTGATAAACCTTGGAATAATACTGGTGTTGAGGGTGCTAGAAAATTCCTAGATAGAATTTGGAGACTTTATAATGATGATAATAAAATTAAAGATGTTCAAAATATGAATTTAGAAAAGATTTATCATCAAACTGTTAAAAAAATTACAAATGATTATGAAAATTTAAGTTTTAATACGGCGATTAGTCAAATGATGATTTTTATTAATGCTGTTTATAAAGAAGAAGTATATCCACTTGAATATGCCAAAGGTTTTGTAAAACTACTTAATCCTGTGGCTCCGCATATAGCAGAAGAATTATGGCATGAAGTTTTAAAGATGGGTGAAGATTTATCTTATGCTAAATGGCCAGAATATGATGAAGCTAAAACAATAGAAAGTGAAAAAGAAATAGGGGTTCAAGTTAACGGAAAACTTAGAGCATCTATTATTATTACTGATGATGATTCTGAAGAGGAAATAAAAAATAAAGCTATTAGTAGTGATAATGTAAAAAAACATATTCAAGATAAGGAAATAGTAAAAATAATAGTTATTAAAGGAAGAATTGTTAATATAGTTGTTAAATAACAATTCTTTTTTCATTGAAAAAAAGTGGTAAAAGTGGCAAAAATTTTCAATG
>CADBRL010000121.1 GCA_902797105.1 uncultured Erysipelotrichaceae bacterium | reverse complement strand
CAAACTAATCTCACTAGCAAATTGTAATCTATTTAACAATAAAATTATTTATAAAATCTTAATACTTTATCATTGTTATCCAAATAACAAGCAAAGATGCCTTTTTCATTGTATGCAATTTTACCAGAATCTGATTTAGTTTTTGATTCCTTTAATAATGCACCATCACCATATAAAATACTATTCAACATTCTTTAAAGATTCAACCATATCAATATTCTTTAAATTAAAATGAGTCACAACAATAACAATAATAGTAAAAATAATAGTAATTAAAGCTGAAAAAACATAACTTAAAAGAAACACTTCTCTATCAAACATTAAATAATCAGGTTCACAAGTAGAAATAATATAATGACATAAATAAGAGCCAGATGAAAGACCAATTAATATACCAAGTATTGTCAATATAATAGTTTCTCTATTTATATATTTATCAACTTCTTTAACATAAAAACCTAATACTTTAAGTGTAGCTATTTCCCTTTTTCTTTCACTAATATTTATATTAGACAAATTATATAAAACCACAAAAGCTAACATTGCTGCAGCAATAATTAAAATAGCCACTATAGAATCAATAGATGATAACATATCATTTAATACATCCTTCACATCACTATTATTAATAATAGAAATAGCATCCTTACTAGCAATATACTCCATATCAAAATCATTACTATCATCTGAAGTACACTCATTTAAATCTATTAGAAAAGAATTTACTTTATAATTACCAAACAAACTATTATAAGTATTCTTATTTACGTACATATACTGATTAATATAATTTTTAACAATATAAGATACTTTTATAGTATAACTATTATTATCATTATCAAGTAAAGTAACATCATCTCCGATAGATACATTTAAAAGTTTAGCAGTTTTTTCACTAATTACACAGCTATCATCTAATATATCATCATAAATTTTATCTTCATTCTTATAATCAATTAAAGAAACAACCTCATTAAAACTATTAAAATCATTTGGTACTATCAAAGATACATCTTGTTTTATATCACCATTTAAAACACTAATACTTTGATAATTAACATCTACTGCTTTATTAACAATTTCTTCATTATTAATTTTATTAAGTAACTTTTCATAATCACCATTTTCACTAATAATCATCATTTTATCATATTTAAATATTTTACTATATTGATAATCATTTATATTTTTAATAGAATCTTTTAAACCAAAACCCGCTAAAATAAGTGCTGTACATCCAGCAATTCCAAAAATAGTTGTTAAAACTCTAGATTTATATCTAAAAATATTTCTGATAGTTATTTTATCAGAAAACTTAAGCCTTTTCCAAATAAATGATATTTTTTCAAGTAATATTTTTCTACCAGATTTAGGTACTTTAGGTCTCATTAAGTTAGCAGGAACATCTTTTAAATTATAAATGCATATAACACATGCAGTACCACAAATACATAATATACATATCCAAAAACCAAGCATATTATATGCACTATTAATTGAATACAAAAATATTGGTATATTAAATAATTTCTTATAAATATTCCAAATAACATAAGGAATTAAATAAGAACCAATAAAAACACCTAAAATACCTCCAATAACAGTGGCTAAAAGTGAATAAATAACATATTTTAAAGTAATATAAAAATTGTTATAACCCAAAGACTTTAATGTACCATTTTCAGTTCTATCTTCTTCAATCATCCTCATCATTGAAATAAGACTAACTAAAACAGCAATTCCAAAAAATATTAAAGGAAAAACATTTCCTAAATTTTTTATATTATCACTTGCATTAATTAATTCTTTATATGAATTATTATCAAGTCTATCATAAAGATACCAATGTGGTTTAACAAATTCATCTTCATTTATACTTATGCCATATAACTCATTATATTTTTCGTCTTCTCTTTCTTCTTTAATAACATCTATCTTATTAATAGCATCATCAATAACATTTTTATATTCTTTACTATTAGTTAGCATATTTTTAGTATTATTTAAAGTTATATAAATAGCACTATAATAATCACTTTTTAATACATCTTCCAAAGTATAAGCATAATAATTAACTTTACCACTACCTAAATTAGTACTAGGTCTTTCAGAAGAAAAATACAATGGACTTATAACAGTTCCTACTATTTTTTTATTACTACCCAAAATATTAATAGAATCCCCAATACTTAAATTATTATCTAAAAGCATCTTTTTTTCAACAACAATTTCATTATTACCATTAGGTAAATTACCATCTTCTAAAAAAATATTATTAATATTATTATTTAACCCCATTACTTTAACAACATATTGTTCATTATCTAACTTTAAATAAGTATCTGTTTCATATGAACCTATTACTTTATCAAATCCATCTATTTTAGATAAACTATTTATATCTTTATCATCAAGTCCAAGATTAGAAACAACTTTTATATCATAAACATTATTATCATCATAAAATTTATCTAAAGTTTTAAGCATATCAGGGCTACAAGCTTCAATCCCTGCATAAAAACCAATTCCAAGAAGGGCCATAGATAATAAAGATAAAAACCTTTTATAATTTTGCTTTATCTTCATAAATATATGTTTAAATAACATAGTTTTCATTTTACCACTCAATATCCTTTATATTCATAGGTTTTTCATTAATAACAATATCACTAACAGAACCATTTTTAAACTTTATAACTTTATCAGCCATTGGACTAATCGCAGAGTTATGTGTAATAATTACAACCGTCATATGTTCTAATCTACATGTATCTTGAAGCAATTTAAGTATTTGTTTACCGGTTTTATAATCTAAGGCCCCCGTAGGTTCATCACATAACAAAAGCTTAGGATTTTTACAAATAGCTCTAGCAATTGCAACCCTTTGTTGTTCTCCCCCACTAAGTTGAGCTGGAAAATTATTCATTCTATCTCCAAGTCCAACTTTATCTAATATTTCCT
Source organism: uncultured Erysipelotrichaceae bacterium (assembly GCA_902797105.1). GTDB lineage: Bacteria > Bacillota_I > Bacilli_A > RF39 > UBA660 > Onthocola_B. Next base: position 1,346 of record CADBRL010000121.1, on the reverse strand, counting down.
CTGGTTTTAAAGAATTTTTACAAAGCTGAGTAGCAAGTTCTACATTTTCAATAACAGTTAAATTTTGTATTAAATTATAAAATTGAAAAACAAAACCAATATCATTTCTCCGATACTTTATTAAATTCTTACCAGTTAATTTATTAACGCATTTACCATCAACATAAACATTTCCACTTGTTAAAGTATCCATACCTCCCAAAATATTTAAACAAGTTGTTTTACCGGCCCCAGAAGGACCTAAAATACAAACAAGTTCCCCTTTTTCTATTTCAAAAGAAGTATTAGATAAAGCTTTTATTTCAACTTCACCCATTTTATATACTTTATTTACATTCTTAAACTCTATATAAGCCATAATAACCCTCCATTTTACTTATTTAAACTATTTTTAACAGACTCAGCCATTTTTCTTTTTTCTTTCGTAGGAACAAACTTTTTAACAACAGAACTTTTTTTATTATTTTTAAGTCCTATATAAGCAAAAATACTAAAACAAACAGCTCCGATAAAATTAACAAATAAATCCTTCATTGTATCATTTAAACCTATATCTAAGTAACCATCATTTACAGTATAAAGTAAATTACCATCAGTAGCATATATTAAAGTTTTACCAATATTATCTAAAATAATAGGTTTATTTTCACCACTAGGATTCATTGCAACCGAAGATACACTTGTAATAATTGTATCTTTTTGCATATCAAACTTTAAAAACTTATCTCCTCCATATTCAAAAAACTCCCATAAAATACCAATAGTCATTGAAAAACAAAAAGCAACTAAACACAGATAAAATGGGGATAAATTAATATCTTTACTATTTTTATTAAGTAAATCCACTAATGAAAAGCCAACCGCAGTAGCTAAAAAACCATTAATAGTGTGTAAACAAGTATCCCAATAAGGAATTATACCATAAAAATTATTTATTTCTCCAAGTATTTCCGCAGAAAATATAAACAAATAAATACTAATCTCTAAGCCATCAGGTAATGTTATTTCATATTTATTTTGAATAAATAATGGAGCAAATAATAAAACAAGGGATAATAAACAGAGTAAAGCATTATTTAAATTTCCTCTAAGTATTTGTAAAATCATACATAATATAACCAAAAATCTTAATAATAAATATATAGCTAAAGAACTTCTTTTAGTTTCTTTATAAGCCATTTTTACTAACTTTTGAACATTAATTTTTTTCTTCATAATTATTAATCCTTTTATTTAGCACATATACTTTGTGTTTCAAGTGGTACTTTATAAGTAGTCATATTTCTACTACTATCAGTTGCATTTATTAACAAATATAAATTATTATGTTCAGCACAAGTTTTTTT
>CADBRL010000120.1 GCA_902797105.1 uncultured Erysipelotrichaceae bacterium | reverse complement strand
TTTAAATACCAAATCATTAGTGAGCCATATAAATTCTTTTGTTTCTACTGGCATAATTGCACCCCCTTTCATAGAAACGATTTCTATACTACCACATTCGGAGTGCGCATCATGTCGATTTTTGTCATGAGACTTAAATTTCTTTATTTTTTTGTGTTTTTTTAGAAAAATAGTACTTTTATAGCATCCCAAGCCCCACTAAAACCTTCTGTAAGTATTTTAGTTACGGCTTCACTAAACTTTTCTCCGCTTTCTGTAAATTTATTACTATAATCAACATGTTTATTATTTACATAAGTTGTAACATCAACATTTTTACCATTTAAAACATCTTCTTCAAACTCTTTTATAGCTTTATCTGTTAAAGCAACCTTATTATTTAAAGTACTTTCATAAAACCCACTTATACTAGATATATATAATCCCATAAATATAATGAAAGATATTATTAAAAACCTTTTAAACCAATTATTTTTCTTTTTCATTTTCTTCTAAATACTCATAAATAACTTTAGCTATTATTTTTAAAGTATTATTAACCTCCTCGATATAATTATATTGACCACCTACTTCAATAAGTATTGTATTTTTATTAAAATCTTGATTATATATACCATTTACACCGGGTCCTTTTTTCTCTAAAACTCCTCTAGTAAGTGATGGACTTATACTCCTTAAACGTTCATTTAAGTTCTTAGCTAAAGTTAAATTTGGCTCGTAAGTATCATGTTCAAGGCCTACAACAAACATAACTTTAGCATATTTTTTACCATCAATTTCAGTTACAGTTCTATCATACGAAGCAGCATCACGATGTAAATCTATAAAAAAGTCAAGCGTTGGATTATTTTTATAAGCATTTTCCAAAAGTAGCCTACTTGCTTTATAGCTATATCCATATTTCCATCCATTAGTGTTTAACACATCCACAATACTATTTTCTTCCACCACAGTTCCTATTCCTAAATCATTTAAATACTCACTTAAAATATGACTAGCAATATAAACAGTATTATTTATATTAAAACTTTCTAAAAAAGTACTATTATATCCTTCTGTCTGGTGCGTATTAAATATATAAACTGTTGGTTTATCATTAGTTTTGATATCAGTATTATCTTTTATAACCGGAGTAATGATATCAACATTTGTACCAGTATTTACTTTTTCAATCCCAAATGAATACTTAAGTAAAAACTCTGTAGATGATAATCTTTTTAAATCACTTAAGTTATAACTAGAAAAAGAATCTTTTACAAGATAATCAATATAGGCTGTATTATTCATTTTTAAATCTATTTTATCATATAAAAACTTAAATGTGGCAAGAAAAGATGTCACAATAAATGCTATAACTATTATAAGTTTTATAACTTGTCCTTTTAAACCATTTCTTAGTTTTAATCTTTTCATATAATCACCATATTCATTATACACAATAAAATGCATATAATTTGTCGAAAGGACTACTTTAAATTAAATTAATTTTAGTTTATAATATTTGTAGGTGATTATTTTGAGTAATTTAATAAATTATGTAAAGGAAAATAAGAATAAAACTTTTAAAGAATATCCATTTAATGAAATAGATGCGGCGATCTATACAGCTTTATCATATATAGATTTTTCAGGTATTATAACTGATAAAATGACAATTAAAGAAGCATATGATAAAACTCAAGATAGATTTTTACTTAAAAGCAAAGATAAATTTAAAGAACAAAATAGAGCCTTATTTAAAGAGTTAGCATCATCTAATAGATTTAAAGATAATGTAATTACTAGTTACAAAAGACTTGTAAATAATTATACTCAGTTTGGTGCTATAACAATTGTTGTGCCGAAACATTTTAAATTTATTGCTTTTGAAGGCACTGAAGATGAACTTGTTGGTTGGGAAGAAAACTTTAAAATGGCTTATATGTATCCAATACCTGCACATGAAGAAGCAATTACCTACTTAAAAGAAAATATAAAACCTACTGATTTTGTTGTATATATCGGAGGACACTCGAAAGGTGGTAATCTTGCTATGGCAGCTGCAATGGAAGCAAATTTATTTAAAAGATATCAAATAGATTATGTATTTAATTTTGATGGGCCTGGATTTTCTAAAGATTTAGTAGACTTCAAAAAGCTAAAAAAATTAGAAAAGAAACTTTTAAACTATTACCCATGTGAAAGTGTTGTTGGTATGATTTTTGAGTCTTTAGGTAAAACAAAAATCATTAAAAGTGAAGCTGTTAAAGTATATCAACATGATATTCATTCATGGCTTATCAAGAATAATAAATTTATAGAGGGAGAATTGTCATTATCCTCCAAAAAAGTACATCAAAAAATAGATGTTTTAACTAAAAAATATAGTAAAGATGAAATGAAAAAATTTGTAAATACTTTCTTCTTCATTCTATATGGAGCTGGCTACATATATAAAAGTGACTTAAAGAAACTAAGTTTAGAAAAAATGAAAAATTTACTTAGTGAAACAAGAAGTTTAAATGAAGATGAAAGAAATTTATTGTTTAATGTCTTTAAAACCATGATAGAAAACACAAAAGAAGTTAATAAATAGTACTTTTTTTACAAATAGACTTGATAAACTATCAAATATTTGTTAAAATTATTAAAGAACAAAGGGAAGGAGCAAAGAAAAATGCCAAATATTAAAAGTTCAAAAAAAGCAGTTAAAGTAATTGCTAAAAAAGAGAATAATAATCATGAACTAAAGATGCGTGTTCAAAACCTTATTAAAAACTGCGAAAAAGCTATTGCTGCAACTAACAAAGAAGAAGCAGACAAATTATTAAAAGATATTCAAAAATATACAGATAAAGCAGTTAGCAAAGGTTTAATTAAGAAAAATACTGCTGATAGAGAAAAATCTAGATTGACACAAAAAATAAAAAATA
>CADBRL010000119.1 GCA_902797105.1 uncultured Erysipelotrichaceae bacterium | reverse complement strand
TTTTTGTAAAAATATTGGAAATATGCGTGAAATTGTTTGCAATATGTCAAAAAAAGTGTTATAATAGTAACGATTTTTAACAAAGGAATAAAGGGGAATGTTATGGCTTATATAAAAGATGAAGAAATAAATGAAATTAGAAGTCGTGCTAATATAGTTGATATTATTTCTAGCTACCTAAATGTTAGCCAAAAGGGGAAAAACTATGTTTGCCTTTGTCCATTTCATAATGATCACTCACCCAGTTTAATTATTTCATCAGAGAAACAAATATTTAATTGTTTTACATGTCGAACTGGTGGAAATGTTTTTACATTTGTGATGAAGTATGAAAATGTTTCATTTCTAGAAGCAATTAAAATTGTTGCGGATAAGATTGGTTATAATCTAAATGTTAAAGATTTAAATGTGGGTACTGAAAGTAAAAATAAAGAAGACTTTAAAGTTTATGATTTTGCAAGTAAGTATTATACTAATAATATAAATACAACAGATGGTATAAAAGCCCGTGAATACTTAAGTAAAAGAGGTATTAATGATGCTATTATTAAAGAATTTAAATTAGGACTTGCTTTAAATGAAAAGGATACATTTTGTAAAATAGCAAGTAAAAAGGGTTGGAGTATAGATACTCTAGATAAACTAGGGCTTATTAATAAAGTTAATGCAAATATTTATGATACGTTTATAAATAGAATTGTTATTCCAATAGAAAATTTAAAAGGAGAAGTTGTTGGTTTTACAGGAAGAATATTTAATGGTGAGGATAATACAGCAAAGTATTTAAATACAAAGGAAACAGAGATATTTAAAAAAAGCAGCTTGTTATTTAATTATCATAATGCTAAAAACTTTATTAGAGAAAAAAGATGTGTTATTGTAGTTGAAGGTAACATGGATGCCATAAAGATGAGTGCTAAAGGATTTAAAAATGTTGTGGCACTTATGGGAGTTGCTTTATCTAATGAACAAATTGATATTTTAAAAAGATTAAAGGTGCCAGTAATTCTTATGCTTGATAATGATAATGCTGGATTAGAAGCAACTGTAAAAAATGGCGAAATTTTAATAAATAGTGACATTGATACAAAAGTTGTAAGATTAAGTGGTGCTAAAGACCCGGATGAATATATAGAAAAATATGGCATAGATGCCATGGAAAATAATATAAATAATGCTATTAAATATATAGATTTTAAAATAGAATATTTAAAGAAAAATAAAAATTTAAATAATATGGAAGATATGATTACTTATGTAAAAGAAGTAATTAATAGCCTAAATAATCAAGATGACTTGACAAAAGAGCTAATTATATCTAAAATAAGCAAGGACTACCAAATTGATATAGATGTTTTGAAAAAGGCTATAATAAATGTTCCTAAGAAAAAGGAAATAAAAGAAGAAATAATAAAACCTAAAATGTCTAAGTATCAAAAAGCTAGTCATAAAGTACTATATTACATGCTTATGGATACTAAGTACATTAGTATATATAAAAATGCACTTGGGTACTTTAAAGAAAGGATGGAAAGAGTTTTAGCTAGTGAAATTGAATATTATGCTAAAGAAAATAATGATTTTAATGTAGCGGATTTTACTACGTATATGATGGATAGAGAAGATGAATACGAACTTTTACAAATAATTTTAAGTGAAAATGGGAATACTTCTATAAGTGATGATGAATTTGAGTCGTGTGTAAAAGCTATATTAAATATTTATAAAAAGGAAGAAATAGAAAAGCTTAAAAGCAAAATTGCGGAAGAACTTGATCAAAGTGAAAAGGAAAAATTGCTTGAAAAGCTTATTGATTTAAAAAGGAAGTGTGAATAATGGAAACTATTAAAACTTTAGAAGAAAGAGAAAATGCCTTAATAGAAAAAGGTAAAGTAAAAGGATTTATTACTTATGAAGAATTAGCTTTAGAATTAAAAGGCTTAGATATTGATAATGATGCTTTAGATAATTTATATAATAAATTAGTGGATAATAATATTGCAGTTGTTGCTGAAGCTGATGTTGATGATAATACTGGTGAAGCTAGAATTAAAGAAGAAGAAAAAGAAGAAATAATGCTTAGTGATGAAGATATCACAAAAGATGTTAATATTAATGATCCAGTTAGAATGTATTTAAAAGAAATAGGAAGAATTCCACTTCTTTCAACTGATGAAGAAGCTGAAATATCTAAAAAAGTAGCAGTAGATGATCCAGAAGCTAAAAGAATTTTGGCTGAATCAAATTTACGTTTAGTTGTATCAATTGCTAAAAGATATGTAGGTCGTGGACTTTTGTTTCTAGATTTAATTCAAGAAGGGAATATTGGCCTTATGAAAGCTGTTGAAAAGTTTGACTATGACAAAGGTTATAAATTTTCAACTTATGCTACATGGTGGATTAGACAAGCAATAACTAGAGCGCTCGCAGATCAAGCAAGAACTATTCGTGTTCCAGTTCATATGGTTGAAACAATTAATAAGATGAGTAGAGTTCAAAGACAACTTACCCTAGAACTCAATCGTGAACCTAGTGAAGAAGAAATTGCTAAAAAAATGGGTGTTGGTGTTGATAAAGTACGTGAAGTATTAAAGATTAGTCAAGAACCAGTATCTTTGGAAACTCCGGTCGGGGAAGAAGATGACTCACATTTAGGTGATTTTCTAAAAGATGAGTCTAGTTTATCACCAGAAGAATATACAGAAAATGAAATATTAAAAGAAGAAATTAAAGAAGTTTTAATGTCACTTCAAGCCAGAGAACAAGAAGTATTAGAATTAAGATTTGGTTTACTTGATGGAACATGTCATACTCTTGAAGAAGTTGGTAAAAAGTTTAATGTAACCAGAGAACGTATAAGACAAATTGAAGCAAAAGCTTTAAGAAAATTAAGACATCCATCTCGTGCTAAGAAGTTAAAGGATTTCTTAGAAGAATGATAAGAATTAAGACTATAGCTAGTTTAGTTGATAAAGATAGTAAGTTAGTTGATATTGGTACTGACCATGGTTATTTACCTATTTACCTATATGAAAATGAAATAACTAAAAATGTTACGGGTAGTGATATATCAAGTAATGCTTTGAAATTTGCTAAAGCTAATTTTGAAAAACATAATTTAAGTGATAAAATAAAGCTTATTGTTAGTGATGGTTTTAAAAATTTGGATGAAAAGTATGATACAGCAGTTATTTCAGGAATGGGTACAGATACAATAAAAAAAATATTAAATATAGATAATATACCTAATAAGCTAATAATTTCTAGCCATAAAAATGTAGATGAACTACGATTGTTTATGAATGAAAAAGGTTATAAAATAATAAAAGAAATAGTTTTGCAAGAAAATGATATATTTTATGATATTATAAAGTATGAAAAAGGAAATGAAATTTTAAATAAATATGAATTATTAGTAGGAAAAAGTAATAGTTTAGAATATGAAAAACATTTATTAGAAAAATATAAAATAATATATAATAAATCAAAGAATAAAAAATATTTAGATTATATAAATATTATTGAAAAAAAACTGGATTAGAAGAATTAGTTAATACATTTGAAGTAACAGATTTTGTTACTTCTTTTTTTGGTGTAACATCAATAGTTTTAGTATTACTTCCTTTATTAAATTCTTTAGCAATTTCTAATACTTTTCGAGCATTTGACATCATTGGTTTAATTTCTTTATAAATGGGAATAGCTTGATTTACAATACCTAAACCTTTGGATATACCTGATAAAATTTTTGATAAACTATGAGTTGTGCCAGCTATGTTGCTTCCAAACATATTTAATCACCTATATAATTATATGAAAAAAATATTAATAATTGATTGTATTATTCTAAAAAATTTGTTATACTTGTTTATAGTAAAGGGTGTTGTAATATGATTACAGAAGATGCTAAATCAAATAATGCTAATCCATTTATAGTTATTTTAAATATATTTAAATATGCTTTTGTGGGTCTTAAATATGTTTCTTATGAGATGTGGGCTAATTTATATGCTGGTGCTAGTTATAAAGTAGATAAAACATATCAAAGTACTAAACAAGCTTTTATGACCGAAGAAGATAAAATATATGAAAGAACAAAAAGAAAAGTTAAAAAACAAAAAGTTTATAAATATAGTGCTAAAACTTTAGCTAAACTTGAAGAAGAAAAGAAGAAACTTTTAGTTGATTTACAAACTGCGGGAGCTACTAGAAGTAAAGAATCTCATGTATATTATTATAAAGTTAGAGATAATACTGGTAGAATTATAACTGGAACAATGAATGGATTAAGTAAACTGGATATTAATGCTTATTTACTTAATGAAGGTTATGATGTATACGATATAAAAACATCTTCATTTATTGACTTTGCCTTTAAAGACTCATCATTTTTAGGTAAGAAAATGTCGACGAAAGACTTAATATTTTGGCTTACTCAATTATCTACTTATATTAAAGCAGGATTAACATTAAATGAAGCTATAAAAGTATTAATTACACAAATGAAAGGTAATAAAGCAAGAACAACAGCTTTTAAAGCTATTTCATATGAGCTTACTTTAGGGGAAAGTTTTTCATCAGCCTTAGAAAAACAGGGAAATATGTTTCCAGCATTATTAATTAATATGATTAAAGCTGCAGAAGCAAGTGGTACTTTAATAGAAACTCTTGATGATATGGTAGCATATTATACAGAAATTGATGAAACAAAGAAACAAATGAAAAGTGCAATGACTTATCCGATGATTGTATCATTCTTTTCTCTGGCAGTTATTATATTTATTATGATTTACGTTGTACCTCAGTTTGAAAAAATATATGCTCAACAAGGTGCCCCAGTAACAGGTATTACAAAGTTTGTTCTTGATTTTAGTAAGTTTATAAAAAATGATTGGTTACCAGTTGTTGTAGGTATTTTGGCAATTGTTGTAACCATTATAATGCTTTATAAACATGTTAAAGCTTTTAGAACAAGTATGCAAATATTGCTCATGAAAATACCTGTTATTAAAGATATTATTATTTATAATGAACTTACAATATTTAGTAAAACATTTGCATCACTTTTACGTAATAATGTATTTATTACAGATAGTATGGATATTTTGAGTAAAATAACTAATAATGAAATATATAAATCTATTCTTTATAAAACTGTTCAGAATATAATTAGAGGTGATAAAATAAGTGAAGCTTTTAAAGATCACTGGGCTATACCTGATGTTGCATATTATATGATAGTAACAGGGGAGTCAACTGGAGAACTTGCAGAAATGATGCAAAAGGTAAGTGAATATTATCAAGGACTTCATAAAAATACTATTAATAATTTAAAAGCATTTATTGAACCAATTATGATTGCTCTTTTAGCTGTTGTAGTTGGAGGGATTATTGTGGCAGTAATTATGCCAATGTTTAACTTATATGGAACAATTCAACATAGTTAGGGGGATGTTATGAAAATATTATCATTTATATTAGGAACCATAATGGGCTCCTTTTATCTTGTTTTAGCTACAAGACTTCCAAAGGGAGAAGATATTGTTAAATCTAGAAGTAGATGTGATAATTGTAAATATGTGCTTAAATGGTATAATTTAGTGCCTATATTATCATTTATATTTCAAAGAGGAAAATGCACTAAATGCGGTAAAAAAATAAGTAGTGAACATTTCTTTGTGGAAATTTTTACAGGTCTATTATTTTTACTTACTAGTATTTATTTTCCTCTGGGATATAATTATTTTGTAGGTTTAATAGTAGTTTCTCTCATGATTATTATATTTATTTCTGATTTTAAATATATGATTATTTTAGATTCACCATTAATTGTGTCTATAATCCTTGTAGTTATTTTAAAATTAATTTATTTTGATTTTAAAACTATGCTGTATAGTGTTATATCGGGTTTAATATTATTTTTAGTAATGCTTTTAATTGAAAAACTTGGTACTTTAATATTAAAAAAAGACTCTTTAGGTGGTGGAGATATTAAATTTGCCTTTTTAATGGGACTTATTCTTGATTTAAAACTTGGTATTGTAGCTTTAGTTTTATCGACATTTTTAGCACTTCCATATGCTTTAGCTAGTGTAAAAGTTATGAAAAAACATGAATTTCCATATGGCCCATTCTTAGCAGGATCTTTATTTATAGTTTTCTTTCATTTTGATAAGTTTACTAATTTAATTAATTTCTTATTTACAATTTAAAAAACGACCCATAAAAAGTCGTTTTATTTGTGCAAAAAGTTTTTACATTCAGTTGATTGGATGTTTTCATGCAAATTCTCTTTGCTAAATAAATATTATCATATTTTATATATATTTGTCAAGCATAAATGTAGCTAAAATTTATATTGTTTTATTATAAAATGTTTTGCTAAAATATTAGTTATTATTGATAAAAATGCTTGCTTTAATTTGAATGCTATGTTATACTTTATTTATGGAATATCCAGTTGGTTGGATGCTACCTCACTTATTCATAAATGAAGGAGAGGTGATGCGAATGAATGCAAAAGATACTTTTATCTTAATGCAATTCTGCATTATAATTTATTTGTTAATTATAATAACCTTGTTATTAATTATACAAGAACAAAACTTAAATTTCTAACGAAATTCAAGTAGCTGTGTTACCTCGCGGTAACACTTTTCTGCTTCACAGAAACCTAAGGTTTCTCCACAGACCAACTTCGGATGGTCGCCACCCTACTATTTTTATCTTTTTTGTTCTTATTTATATTATACTTTCTTTCATATATATTTTTAATCCTTCAAACATTATATTT
>CADBRL010000118.1 GCA_902797105.1 uncultured Erysipelotrichaceae bacterium | reverse complement strand
ATGGTATAATGGTTAAGATGTAAAATGGAAAAAGTAGCAATATTAAATGATATACACGGGAACCTTTATTTACTAAATAAAGCTTTAGCATATCTTAGGGATAAAAATATCTCTAAATATTTAATATGTGGTGATTTTCTAACAGATGGACCAGACGATAATAAAATAATTGATATATTAAAAACTTTACCATGTGAAATAATATTAGGTAATCGTGAAGAATCTATTTTAAATATTTCTCCAGACTTAAGCAATTTAAATGAAAAAATGTATCCTTTATATTATACATATAAAAATTTAACAAAAGAAAATTTAGAATTTATCAAAAACTTACCAACAACAAAAATCATAGAAATTAAAGGTTACAAAATATGTATGTCACACGGAAGTCCATATAAATCTCGTGATTTAATAAATGTAAAATCAACCGATACTTTTAAAAAATTAACAACTGATTATCCAGCAGATATTTATTTATTTGCTCACACTCATGAATATTTTAGTACTGAATATCAAAATAAGTTATTTTTAAACTCCGGAGCAATAAATTGTTTCATAGGCAAAAAATGTGTAACAACCTTTGGCATACTTACTTTAAATAATGATTTAGCCCTTTATGAACAAATAGAACTACCATATAACTTTGATGAAGTAAAAGGCTACTATTTAAAAAGCAAATATTACGAAGAATTTCCTGAATGGACAAACATAGTTCTATACATGCTTAAATATGGAGTTAATTATAATGTTAAATTTTCAAAAAGTTATGACTATAGCAAAAGTATGAAAAACAATTTTTATAAGTTTAAGTTTATCTATAATCTTCCTAAAATAGTTGAATAATCAAAAAAATATGTTAAAATAGCTATTAACTTTAAAAGGAGTGTTACTATGACCAATTTTATAGCAAGCAAAAAAGCTCTTGAAGATTTAATTGAACAAAATAAATCAAGACTAACAAATGAAGAATATGAATATTTACAATCTCTTATAAATTTAGAATTTTCATTTTTAAAATACTATCTTAAAAGTAAAAATAAATCATCAATTCTAAATGATAAACTCTTTTATGAAGCAGCTATCTTTAATATATATGAGAAAGTATCTGAGGCACTAAAAAAGATACAAAGTGTACGTATCATTAGTTTTGCAGAAAACCAAGAATGTAAAAGCGTTAGCACATGCATATCTAGTTTATTGATACCAAGTAAAGAATCATCTAAACAAGAAATATTTAAACTTTTTAACATTGAAAAGAGTACAAATTATAAAAATCCATTTGAAATTTCAATATTTAGTTATGGTGAACCTTATTTAAATGGAATCCCACTTCCGGAATATCTAGTAGAAGTGATTGAAAAAAGAAAACAAATAAGTGCCTTGTCAAGCAATATCATATTTAAGTCACTAGAAATAAACCAATATAAAGGATTTAAATATAATTCAAACATTATTGAATCAAAACCATCCTTTAAGAGAAAAATTGTTGAGGAAACACATACTTTAACATTATCTAGAAAAACTCCGGATGTTGTAATAAATAGAACTTTAATACACACTAACTATGAAAAAAAGACAAAGTTTTAGCAAAACTAGACACTTTTAATCCAATAAAAAGCAATTTTTCTTGACTTATTCCCTAAATTAATATTATAATAATAACGCTATTAAAGAAAAGGAGAAATTATATTATGAAAAGAACATATCAACCAAATAAAAGAAAAGCAGCAAAGAAACATGGATTTTTTGCTCGTAAAGAAACTGATATTTTAAAGAATCGTCGTAGAAAAGGACGTAAAGTTTTATGTAAGTAAAAAACCACTTTAATGTGGTTTTTTTCCTAAAAATTAATTATGAAAAGATATGAAATGGTTAAATCTCATGAAGATTTTAATGAGATTATAAATAAAGGAAATAGACTAAAAGGAAAATATATTTATATATTTTCTAAAGGCAAAGAATTTGATAAACCAAACTTCGGTATAGCCGTAGGTAAAAAACTAGGTAATGCCGTAGTTAGAAATAAATTTAAACGACAATTTAGAAATATTGTTGATAAAAACAGATTTCTCTTTAAAAATAACAATAATTATATTATAATGATTAAAAGGGAAGCATATAATGCTTCATTTAGTGAATTAGAAACAGATTTAATAAATACACTAAAGAAAGGAAATTCATGAAAAATAGATTTAAAATATTAGTTTTAGTATTTGTATTACTTTTAACAAGTGGATGTGGAAATAGTAAATACATACAAGATAAGGATAAAAAAATAGTAACATATGAAGAAACTGGTCAAATGCTTGAAAAAGATATATTATGTTTACCAGAAAAAGATAGTGAGCTTTATAATATATATAAGGAATATAGTGACCAATTAAATATAGATTTTGAAGATTTACCAGCATGTACTGATTTTAAAATAACATCAAATGAATCTTCAGGTTTATGGGAATTCTTATTTGTAAAACCTTTAGCATATTTAATTTTAGTATTAGGTAAACTAGTAGGTAACTTAGGTATATCTCTAATACTTATAGGTCTTGCCATAAGATTAATTTTACTTCCATTTACAATCAAGAGTACAAAACAAACAATGAATATGAAGAAGGCTGGACCTGAACTTGAAAAATTAGAAAGAAAATATCGTAATAGAACTGATAATGAGTCATTAATGGCTAAAAGTCAAGAAACAATGATGATTTACAAGAAATATAAAGTAAATCCAATGGTTGGATGCTTAATGGCATTTATTCAACTTCCATTATTCTTTGCATTCTTACAAGCTATTTATAGAACACCAGCTATTTATGAAGAAAGCTTATTAACATTCAATTTAGGTATGACACCACTTGTAGGTATTAAAACCGGAAATTATTTATACTTATTATTACTAGTTTTAATCGCAGTATCAACGTACTTTTCATTCAAACAAACAATGTCACAAGCAGGAAGTCAATCACCTGAAGCAGCAAAACAAATGAAAATCATGTTATACGTTATGTTAGTGGTAATAACTTATGCATCACTTACACTTCCAACAGCATTAGCATTCTACTGGATTGTAACATATGCATTCATCGCAGTACAAAATATAATTATGAATAAAGTTAATAATAAAGACTTAACTAATAAAAAAGAAAATAAAAAGGATAAAATTAAAGATAAATTAGTTAAGAAAGAAGGTATGAAGTATGGAAAAAATAATTAAGGAAGGAAAATCTGTTGAAGCAGCATTAAGTGCTTTAATGGAAGAAAATAATCTTTCAAAAGAAGAGTTTTTATACACAAGTTCTGTTAAAAAAGGCAAATTATTTCAAGGAACAATCTATGAAGTAACAGCTTATTTAAAGACAGATATTAATAATGAAATTAAAGAATTTTTACGCAAGACTGTAGAAAATATGGGACTTGAAGTAACAATGGAAATGAGTACTAAAGATGATAGAGTAACAATCCGTATGTATTCAAATAAAGATTACATCTTAATAGGTAAAGAAGGTGCAACTTTAAAAGCTTTAGAAACTATAGCAAAACAATATATTCAAAATACAACAGGAATATATTACAAATTTAGTTTAGATGTATCTAATTATAAAGAAAAAAATAACAAAAGATTAGAATGGTTAGCTAAAAAGACTGCCAAAGAAGTTTTAGAAACTAATGTGCCAGTTGCTTTAGATAACATGACATCTTATGAAAGAAGAATAATTCATAGTGCCCTAACAGATTTCAAAGGTATTAAAACCGAAAGTGAAGGGGAAGAACCAAACAGACATATCGTTATTAAACCGCTATAACAGTGGTTTTTAATTGTCAAAATTTAGGAAAAAGGTGTAAAAACAATTTCAAAAACCTTGGAATTTGGTGAAATTTTCCTAAAATACAAGAAAAAAAAGAACTGTGTTGGTTCAAATTATTCTTTATCAAAATAAATATAACATTTATCAGAAGTAGTTCCACTAAAAACTGCTTTTTTTGTTGTATCATCCCAAGTAAGTTCTCCGCCATTTTCCCATTTTAAAAGAGTGGAGGTAAATACATAACCTTTATTTGGATAAGTTTCACTATCATTTCCTTCATATTTACCAGAACAAAGTTCAATCTCAAGTAATAATCTAATAGTATTTTTATTTTTTGTAACATTAAAAACAATAATAAATTATTATCTGTATAAATTAAATTTATGATAAAAATAATATATACTTATTTCTAATATAAATTAATATTATAAAATTAAATATGGAAGGAATAAGTATAATATGGAAAATCTTAGAATAATTAGAGAAAAAAGACATAAAAGTCAATTAAATGTAGCAATGTCAGTAGGGGTTAAACAAGAATCAATAAGCATGTATGAATCAGGTGTAAGTTATCCAAGTGCTAAAGTATTAATTGCACTTGCAAGATATTTAGAAACAAGTACAGATTATTTATTAGGTTTAACAGATGATGATACACCTATAAAATATATGAATAAAATATTAAATAAGAAAGAAAAAGAACTCATGGAAAAGTTCATATATCTTAAAACTGAAGACCAATTAAAATTAATTGGTTATGCAGACTCACTAACTAATAAAGTAACACAATAAGCAAGTTCATTATTTAGAACTTGTTTTTTTCATTATTGTCTACGATAGATTTAGAATAAGGATTACGTTCATCAGCAATCTTAAATGTAACAATATATACAACAGATGTGAGTAGTTATGAAAATAAATCAATAATATCAGCTATTTGGGTGTATATGGGTTAAATGAATGTACACTTACCCGTATAGCAAGCAATAACAAAGAAATATTTTACATAAGTCAAGTTGGCCGTGTTGATGAACATGAACTTTTCTCTGATCTTGGAGGTGGAAATGGAGGCCATTTGGCAATACATCCAACTTTCAATCTCGAGTCATTATTAACATATGCTAGTGGAACAGTTACTTCAAGTGACTCCATTCGAATAAATCTTTAATTTTGTAATAATGTGTGTTATAATACTTCCGAATGAAAGGAAGTATTTTTTATGGAAGATACAATCTGTGCAATATCAACTTCAATGGGTATCGGAGCAATATCTATTGTCCGTGTAACTGGACCTGAAACTGTAGACATCGTAGACAGTATTTTTGATCATGATTTAAAAAATGCTTCCAGCCACACAATTCATTATGGACACATTAAATATAATGAAGAGGTTATTGATGAAGTTTTAGTTATGCTAATGAAAGGACCTAAGACTTATACAACTGAAGATACAATTGAAATAAATTGTCATGGAGGCATTAACACTACTAAAAAAGTAATGGAAATATTACTTGCATCAGGATGTCGTCTTGCTGAACCTGGAGAATTTACAAAAAGAGCTTATTTAAATGGCAGAATAAATCTCCTTGAAGCTGAGTCAGTAAACGATTTAATAATTGCCAAAACAGATGCTGCTAGAACTTTGGCTATAAATAATGTTGATGGAAAATTATCAAAACAAATTAGTAATCTAAGAGAAAAAATAGCCAAAATACTTGCCAACATTGAAGTAAACATTGATTATCCAGAATATACTGATGAACTTGAAGTAACAGAAAATTTAATGCATGAATACCTTGATGATATTACTAAAGAATTAAATGTCTTAGTAAGTGGAGCTAAAAACGGAAGACTTATTAAAGAAGGAGTAAATGTTGCAATTATTGGTAAACCAAACGTAGGTAAAAGTAGTATTTTAAATAGTTTACTTGATGAAGAAAAAGCAATTGTAACAGATATTCCTGGTACAACTAGAGATATAGTTGAAGGCACAATTACTTTAAATGGAGTAGCTATCAACTTTATTGATACTGCTGGTATCAGAGAAACAACAGATATCGTTGAAAAAATAGGTGTGGATAAAAGTAAAAAAACTGCGGATAATGCAGATATTGTTTTACTTGTTTTAAATAATAATGAAGAACTAACAAATGAAGAACTAACTATGTTAGATAAGTATAATAATGAAAAATTACTTGTATTTGTAAATAAAATGGATTTAGAAAAGAAACTAGTATTGCCTGAAACAATTAAAGATGTTATTTATGGTAACACAATTGATTTAGATGGTTTAAATACTTTAAAAGAAGCAATTAGTAACAAATTAAATTTAGATAGTATTGTAAATAAAGATATGAGTTATTTATGTAATCTAAGAGAAATAGATTTAGTAAATAAAGCCGAAGAAGCACTAAAAAATGCTCAAAATAATCTTGAAGCAGGATATTCTGTTGACATGATAGAAATAGATTTAAAAGCAGCTTGGAACTATCTTGGTGAAATCATGGGAGATAGTTATGAAGGCGAATTAGTAGACAAAATATTTAGTAATTTTTGTCTAGGAAAGTGAGGAACAAAAATGTATGATGTAATCGTAGTAGGTGGAGGACATGCTGGAATTGAAGCAAGTCATATTGCAGCTAAATTAGGTAAAAAAACATTACTTATAACAGGTAATATTAAAAACATAGGTGATATGCCATGTAATCCATCAATCGGTGGAACAGCCAAAGGTATTATAGTACGCGAAGTTGATGCTCTAGGTGGTCTAATGGGCCATATCGCAGATATTTCTCACATTCAAATAAAAATGCTTAATAATTCTAAAGGCCCAGCAGTAAGAAGTTTACGTGCTCAAGCAGATAAAATAACATATCCTAAAAATATGCAAGAATATTTAATGAAAATGCCTAACTTAACAATAAAAGAATCTTTAGTAGAAGATTTAATTATTGAAAACAATATTGTTAAAGGGGTTATTACAGAAAATAATGAAAGAATTGAAGGTAAAACTGTAATTTTAACAACGGGTACATATTTACGTGGTAATATTCTTGTGGGTAGCAAAAATACACCAGGTGGACCCCATGGAGAAAGAAGAAGTAACTATTTATCAACAAAATTAAATGAATATGGCTTAAAAATAATAAGATTAAAAACAGGTACTCCACAAAGAATTAAAAAAGATTCCATAGATTTTTCTGTAATGAGCAAGGAACATGGCGATAATACTTATTGGACATTTTCAAATGATTTTGCACCAAGCTATAAATTAGAAGACCAAAAACCATGTTACTTACTTTATACCAATGAAAAAACACATCAAATTATAAGAGATAATTTAGAAAAGTCCGCAATGTATGGAGGCTATGCAACTGGAGTAGGTCCAAGATATTGTCCATCAATCGAGGATAAAATTGTAAGATTTGCGGATAAAGAAAGACATCAATTATTCCTAGAACCAGAAAGTTTATATTATGATGATTGGTATTTACAAGGATTTTCCACAAGCATGCCAGAAGATGTTCAAGAACAAATGGTTCATAGTTTACACGGACTAGAAAACGCAGTTATTAGCAAATATGCCTATGCCATTGAATATGATGCAATTGATCCATTACAAATTAAGCCAAGTCTAGAAAATAAAGTTTTAGAAAATTTATTTACAGCAGGTCAAATAAATGGCACAAGTGGCTATGAAGAAGCTGCAGGACAAGGAATAATTGCTGGTATAAATGCAGCTTTAAAAGTTGATAATAAAAATCCTCTAATATTAAAAAGAAGTGATGCTTATATTGGAGTATTAATTGATGACTTAGTAACAAAAGGAACTATAGAACCCTATCGTATGCTAACATCAAGAGCAGAATTTCGTCTTATTTTAAGACACGATAATGCTGATTTAAGACTACGTCATTATGCCCATGAAATAGGTACAATAAATGAAGAACAATATGCAAGATTACTTTCTAAAGAAGAGAATATTAAAAAATTAACAGCATATTTAACAGAAAATACACTTCATTTAACTAGTGAAGTTAAAGAAATATTTATAAATAATAATAAAAATGTTCCACTTACTGGCTTAAATTTCTATGAGCTTTTAAAAAGACCAGAAATAAATCTAGACTTTATTGAAAACTTTATAACTTTAGATTATCCAGATGAAGTAAAAGAACAAGTAGAAATAAATGCCAAATATGACGGATATATTAAAAAAGCTTTTAAAGAAGTAGAAAAATTAGAAAAACTTGAAGAAAAACAAATACCTGAAGATATTGACTATGGTAAAGTAACAAACTTAGCTAGTGAAGCAAGACAAAAATTAGATAAAATAAGACCTAAAACAATTGCTCAAGCATCTCGTATAAGTGGAGTAAATCCAGTAGATATTTCCGTTTTAAGTATTTATCTAAAGAAAGAATATGGTAAAGATGAAAATTAATGAATTTATTGAAAAAGTAAAAGAATTAGGTCTTGAAACAACAGATGAAAAATTAAAACAATTAGAAATCTACGCAAACTTTCTAAGAGAATATAACGAACATACAAATCTAACAGCAATAACAAACATCAAAGATATCTATTTGAAGCATTTTTATGATAGTTTAACTCTTACAAAAGTAATTGATTTAAATCTATGTGAAAATTTACTAGACTTTGGTACTGGTGCAGGCTTTCCAGGAATGGTAATAAAGATATTTTTTCCAAGTTTAAAGGTAACTTTATTAGATAGCAACAATAAAAAAATAAAGTTCTTAACAGAATTAAAAAATAAAATTCATGTTGATAACCTAGAACTTATTAACACAAGAGTAGAATCTTTTAGAAATGAAAGACTAAATTATTATGATGTTGTAACAGCTAGAGCAGTTACTAACATGCCAGTTTTAACAGAACTTGCCATGCCACTTGTTAAAGAAAATAAGTATTTTATAGCTATGAAAGGCAGTAATACTGAAGAAATAGATAATAGTAAAAATGTTATTTCTAAAATGCATGGAGAAATTGAAGAAATAAATACTTTCTTATTATCAGAAGAAACAGGAATGAGAAATATCATAAAAGTGAAAAAAATAAAAGAAACAACACTAAGCGAATTAAGACCATATGAAAAAATAATAAAAAAACCATATTAGTAAATTGGAAATGTTACAAATGTAGATAAAGACTGCATTTGTACATTTTTTTTACTAATTATTAGTTAATTATTAACTAATAATAAAGTTTTAATAAAAAATCTTATGCAAAAATTGTCAAAAATAACTTGCAAAAACTCTCCAAATAATGTATCATTGTATATAATAAAGGGTTGATTAAAGTGAATAATATACAATTAGAAAATACAATTTTACAAGTTCCTATCGAGGACATAATACCAAACCGTTTCCAACCACGGTTGTCTTTTGATGATGCATCACTTGCGGATTTAGCTTCATCAATCAAGGAACACGGAATAATTCAACCACTTGTACTAAGAAGAAAAAATGACAAATATGAAATAATCGCCGGAGAAAGAAGATTTAAAGCTGCTAAAATGGCAGGATTAGTTTCAGTGCCCGCAGTTATTTCTAATTTAGATGACAATACATCTGCTGAAGTAGCAATTGTTGAAAATATTCAAAGAAAAGATTTAACAGCAATTGAAGAAGCACGATCATATCAAGCTCTTTTAAATAAAGGTTACATGACCCAAGATGAACTTGCAAGAAAAATGGGATTATCTCAATCAGCAATTTCTAATAAATTACGTTTATTAACACTAGATGAAGCTGTTCAAGAAGCTATCTTAGCAGAAAAAATATCAGAAAGACATGCTAGAACTTTACTTAAAGTTCCATCTCATGAAAAACAAAGGGAGTTACTAAATAAAGTGATAAATGAAAGACTAACTGTTAAACAACTTGAAGATGAAATAAAAAACATAGATGAAGCAGGAAATATCAATCCACCAGCATCAGTAAATAATGAAGTATTTACACAACCTTCAGTTGAAAATGTTGATGTAAATTCTAGTCAAAATATAGATAAATTACCAAGTATTGAAGATATTTATACAGATGTGACAGAACAAAAGGATGTTGATAATCAAGAAGATACTTTGGAAGACATCAAAGAAGTGCCAAGTATTACCCCAGATGCATTCTTCTCAAATCCTGAAAAAATGCCAAATAAATTTTTCAACTTTCTTGAAGATACAGCAGCTAATATGAATACGGAAGAAGTAATACCAAAATTTGAAATGCCAAAAGAAGAAAGTAAACCACAAGCAAAAGATTTAATAAATCAAACTGATAACATTGAGATGCTTGATGATTTTCTAATTCCAAACTCATCATCTGAAAATAACAACGATTACTTAAATGAAGTAATAAAAACAATAAGAAATTTACATCTAGATAGTGACAAAGTAATAGTTGAAGAAATGAACTTACCAACCGAATATCACATAAACATCAAGATAAAAAAAGATTTAAATAACTAAAAAAGATGGCTAACATTAGTCATCTTTTTCAATAAAATCCTTTATATTAAAATTATACATTGTAACAAAAGTATTTTCAACATTTAAAATAGTATCTTCACCATTAATGGTATAATCCATATTACCTAAATCTACTTTAAATAATACTTCAAATTCTGGCATTACT
>CADBRL010000117.1 GCA_902797105.1 uncultured Erysipelotrichaceae bacterium | reverse complement strand
TTTTTTCTATTTTTTCTAT
The DNA here is from genome assembly GCA_902797105.1 of uncultured Erysipelotrichaceae bacterium. Taxonomy (GTDB): domain Bacteria; phylum Bacillota_I; class Bacilli_A; order RF39; family UBA660; genus Onthocola_B. The sequence continues at coordinate 10,359 of CADBRL010000117.1, read as the reverse complement.
ATCATTAGAATTTTGAAATACTAAAGCTGTTAAGTATTTTCCATCTGATGTCATAACCATATTATCAAAACCAGATGGTGTTTCATAAAACCATTTATACATTAATATTTATAAAAGCCTTCTCCACTAGACTTACCTAATTTTCCTTCATCAATATAAGTTTTAAGTAACTTTTCCATGCCTCTAAAATTATATGGTGCTAAAAATTTTGGAATTTTGACATACATTAACACAATATCATATGCTGTTTTAAGCCCCACTGTATCAAGAATTTCAAATGGCCCTTTCGGCGATCCTGTTCCCCTTTTCCAAGCTGTATCAATACTTTCTACATCACTAATACCATTTACAAGTAAATCAAGACCAGAAAATAAAAGGGGAATTAGCATGGAATTAAGTAAATATCCAGACTTTTCTTTTCGAAGTGGAAGTGGCACCATTCTAATACTTTTAGCAAAATCTATTACTTCTTCAAAATATTTTTCATTAGTATCTTTATGCATCATTACTTCAACAATATTATTTTTCCATATTGAATTAGCAAAATGAAGAGCTAAAAACTTATTTTCTCTTTTTGTAAATTTTGCAAGTTTACTTGGAAGCATCGTTGATGAATTAGTAACCAATATTGTTTTTTCTGGAAGAAGTGGTGCTATTTTCCCATAAATATCTTTTTTAGCATCAAAATCTTCACTCATAGACTCAATCACTAAATCAGCATCACAAACAGATTTTTCCAAATCAATTTCAAAATTTATTTTATTTAAGACTTCTTCAACATTTTTTAAAGATTTACTAGCATTAAATTTATCAAAATCTGCTATACCCAAAGACCAAGTATTTATATTTTTTTCCTTTTTCATTATATTTATAGCATCAATGTAAGATTTTTTTACCTCTTCAAGTCTCTTCTTACATCTTTTAATACTTTCTTTACTTCTTAAATAAATTGTGACATTGTATCCACAGTAGCACGTTTGAAATGCTATTTGGCTACCTAATACTCCACCACCTAAAATTGTTATATTTTTCATATTATTCCTTTCTTCCCAAATTTTTTAGTACATAAAATTTTGACTTTTATACTAGTCACAGACTTCTGTAAAACGTAACAAAACTTTCATATTTTGTTAACATAGGTATAGCATATTTTGGATTAATAATCAAGTGTAACGCCGAAAAATCAAAGGACTTTTTATACTAAAGTGCCGAAAAATCAAAGAACTTTCACAAAATAACAAAAAAGCAGAATAAATTCTACTTTTCCAAGGTATCTTCCATTAACTTTTTTACTGTTTCGTATAGCAAATTATTAGCTTCTTCAAGTTCCAAATCTGTTACTTTAAAAGGCTTACCATATTTAATTACTAAATTCTTACTTCTAAAAACATAATCGCCAGTAATTCCAAATGGCACTAAATAAGCATCAGTTTTTTTGGCCATCGAAACAGCACCAAATTTGAAAGGGAGTAAAAACTCTTGAGTTTTATTTCTAGTCCCTTCAGGAAAAAGACCAATAGCACCTCCATTTTTAAGGGTTTCAATTGCTTCTCCTTTGGCTTTACCATCATGAACACTTCGATCAACAGAAATACATCCAACTGCTTTAAAGAACCATCTTGTTTTTTTATTATCAAAATATTCTCTTTTTGCCATATATTTAATAAATCTTTTGGTAGAAATAATTGATAAACATTGATCATATAAATGCTTATGGTTTCCTACTATTAATATTGCACCATCTTTGGGTATATTTTCTTTTCCAATTATAGTGGGATTATAATACCATTTAAAAAATGGTCCAAGTATAAATCTTCCAATTCTATATAAAATAGGCATTTTATTCATCGTAATCACCTCGAGTATCTTTTTGCAATGTTTTAAAATCTACTTTACCAAGTTTTGTTTTAGGAAGTCTTTTTCTAAAAACAAATTCTGCTGGTATCATATATTTAGATAATTTTTTCTTACAATAAGCTTTAATATCATCTTTAACAAACATCGCCATGTACCCTTCTTTTAAAACTATAAAAGCTTTTGGTACTTCTTGTTTATAAGGATGAGGCACTCCAACTACAGTACATTGTAAAACTGCAGGATGTGACTCAATAACTTCTTCAACATGTGATGGATAAACATTATATCCACTTGAAACAATCATCCTTTTAAGTCTTCCTTTATAGAAAACAAAACCATCTTCATCCATATAACCTAAATCACCAGTATGAAGCCAAACATGTCCATCTTTATGCACTTGAAGTGCTGTATTCGTTTCACTTTCATCATTTAAATAACCTTGCATAAATGCTTTTGAATGAACACATATTTCACCAACATCTCCATACTTTAGAGTTTCTCTAGTTGCTGGATCAATAATCTTAACTTGATTTCCTGCAAGTGGTATTCCCACCGAACCAGATTTATTTACATCATCACAAGCAAGACAAACAGCAGCAAGAGCCTCAGATAGTCCATAGCCTTGTGTAATCTTTCCAGGTGAATTATGTTCTTTCAAATATTCATTCATTTTATTTTCCAAAGATTTAGGTAAGATATCTCCACCAGAAACAATATATTTTAAATTTGATAAATCTAAATTTTTCACATTATTATTACTCATTAAAGCTTCATATAAGGTTGGTACTCCAAGAACACATGAAGGATTTTTTTTATGAAACATAATATCAAACTTTTTAGCATCAAATTGAGGAATTAAAATTGAATAACAACCTAACGCAAGTGGCGTATGCATTAAAACACTTAAACCAAACCCATGAAAATTAGGCATAATAGCAAGACAACAATCCCCAGCATGCAAATTTTTCATTGATATTTTTTCTTGAAGTGCTCCAAGGATAAACGCTCTATTTTGAATAACAACATTTTTAGGTGTTCCACTAGTACCACCACTATGAATGATAACAGCGGGTGTATCTTTACCAAACTTAGGAAATTTTATATATTCAGTACTATAATATTTTTTATAAAAGCCTTTCCAACTTAAATATTTATCCTTCTTTGGATGTTTTTTATATTTACCAATTTGACTTAAATTGTAACCAACTTTTAGAAAAAAAGGCATATAATCAGATGCACTAGCAAAAATAACTTCTTTTACATCTGTTTTATCTATAATATTTTCAATCTTTGTATAAAAAGTATTTAGCATTATTAAATGTTTACTTTTAGTAGATGTCAAACTAAATAATATTTCTTCTTCACTAGATAAAGGATGTACCATATTAGCAATCGCACCAATTTTATTTAATGCATACAAGCTTACTAAAACATTAGGTACATTAGGAAGCATTATTGTAATAATATCTCCATGTTTAACTCCAGCTTTTGTAAAAACTTTAGCATATTCATTTATTTCTTGAATGAAATCTTTATATGTACATTTATATCCCATATATTCATAAGCAGTATAGTCTGGATATAAATAACTACTTTTTTTTACTTGATCATACATACTTATATCAGGTATTTTTATGTTCAGTTCATCTTTTGTGTAATATTTAGCCCAAGGCTCAGGTATTGGTTTTCTTCTCCTCAAAAATGTAAATAAATTCACTTTAAATTCTCCCTTTCCTTTTTAATTATATTCATAAGCCTTTCTGTTTCTTCCAAAATACTTCCATTACATGTAATTGGCTTTAGAAACTTAATTGTTAGGTCTTTTGAAAATATTTTGTATTTTCCCACTATTACAAAAGGAACGATTGGACTATTAGTATCTATTGCCATTTTTACGGCTCCTTTTTTAAATTTTAACATTTCCCCGCTCTTTTCAGTAGTGCCTTCAGGAAATATTCCAATTAGTTTTTCCTTTTTTAAATATCTTTCAGCCATTATTAATGCATTTCCATCTTTGCTTTTTCTGTCAACCGGAATAAGTCCTAAATTAGCAAAAATAATTTTTTTAGGACCATTCCATAATTCCTTTTTTGCTAAAAAATGAACATTTCTTTTGGTAGAACTAATTAAAAGAGGAGCATCAAAATTACTAGTATGATTTCCCGCTAAAACTGCTCTTCCACTTATTGGAATATTTTCAGTACCAATAATATTTGGCCTAAAAAACAATTTATAAAAACCCGTAATTAGAGGTCTTAATATTTTATATAATATTGCATCTTTCATATATCTTTTCCTCATATAACATTTTATCAAATTTATTTTATTTTGTAAATTTTAAATATGAACAATATTACAAATAATGTATGTTTACTATGAGAATAACATGTAATTTTTATAAAGTGATAATAAAAGGCATCAAAGTTTTCAATTTTTTTCCCCAAAAAGACTATTAGAACATTTTCTAATAGCCAATTTATTATTCATTTTTTAATTTTGCTAATTTTTCTTCTTCAGCTTTTAAAGTAAATCTTTCTTTTTCAACAAGTTCTTTTGGTGCTTTAGCAACATAATTTTCATTGTTTAGAAGTTTCTTTCTTCTTTCAATTGAACTTTCAAGTTCACTAATTTGTTTATTTAAAAGCATCATATCTTCTTCAGTAACTTCTTTTTCATAATAAATATCTAAATTATAATTTTTATAAATAACACTATACTTAGTACCTTTTATTTCATTATGTTTATCTAAATTTATACGAAGAAGTTTCATTATTAAACTATAATCTTCTTCATTATTTATCTTTATACCAAAATCTTTACCAATTTTATTTTCAAGTTTTACATTTCTAAATACTTTGATAAATTCAATAATATTTGTAAACTCTTCATATTCTTTATTAAATACTTCAGACTTATTATACTTTGGATACTCTGATAAAATTATATTTTCTTCATGCATTGGCAGATTACTGTAAAGTTCATCAGTAACATAAGGCATAAATGGATGCAGCATTTTAAGTATACAAGTAAGTACGTAACAAAGTACCGATTTAGTTGCTTTATTCTCTAAACTAAATTTAGCAAATTCAATATAATTATCACAAAAATCATTCCATACGAAACTATAAATTTCTGTACCAACGTTATTAAAATCATATTGTTCCATATTCTTAGTTACACTTTTAATAGTATTATTTAAACTTGTTAAAATCCATTTATCTTCCATTTTTAAATTATCAAAATTTAAAGTATCTAAGTCTTCAATATTCATAAGAACAAAACGTGAAGCATTCCATAATTTATTAATAAAATTCCAACTAGCTTTTACTTTTTCTTCATCGTATCTTAAATCTGTTCCAGCAGCACTTGATGTTGTTAAGAAAAATCTTAGAGCATCTGCACCATAAGTATCTATAACATCCATTGGATCTACACCATTGCCTAAAGATTTACTCATTTTTCTTCCTTGTTTATCACGAATAAGTCCATGAATTAAACAATCTTTAAATGGTCTTTTGCCTGTAAAATGAAGACCTTGGAAAGTCATACGATTAACCCAGAATGGAATAATATCATAACCTGTAACTAATACGTTATTTGGATAGAACTTCTTAAAATCTTCAGTTTCTTCTGGCCAGCCAAGTGTTGAAAATGGCCATAAAGCACTCGAGAACCATGTATCTAAAACATCATTATCTTGAACCCAGCCATCACCAACGGGCGCAACTTCACCTACGTAAACTTCATCACCTTTATACCAAGCAGGAATTCTATGTCCCCACCAAAGCTGACGAGAAATACACCAGTCATAAGTTATTTCCATCCAGTGATTCATAATTTTTTCATATCTAGTTGGTACAAAATTTACTTTAGTATCTTTATTTTTTTGATTTTCCAATACTCTATCAGCAAGTGGGCGCATTTTAACAAACCATTGTTTAGAAAGATATGGTTCAACCATTACTCCACTTCTCTCACTATGTCCAACATTATGCATTATTTCTTCTACACTTATTAGTAAATCTTTTTCTTTTAGGTATTCTACCAACTTTTCACGGGCAACAAACCTATCAAGACCAGCAAACTCTCCAGCATTTTCATTCATAGTTCCATCAGGATTTATACAAACAATTCTCTCTAAGTTATGTCTATTACCAACTTCAAAGTCATTAGGATCATGAGCTGGAGTAATCTTAACAATACCTGTACCAAACTCTGGGTCAGCATGTTCATCACCAACAATTGGAATAAGCTTTCCAACTACTGGCAAAATAACATTTTTACCAATTAAATCTTTATATCTTTCATCATCTGGATTAACTGCAACTGCTGTATCCCCAAATAATGTTTCAGGTCTAGTTGTGGCAACTTCTAAATATTCATCACTATTTTCTAAATAATATTTAATATGATAAAAAGCACCTTTTACTTCTTTATATATAACTTCTTCATTAGAAAGTGCTGTCATTTGAGCAGGATCCCAATTTATAATTCTTTCTCCACGATATATTAATCCTTCATCAAAAAGTGTTTTAAATACATGATTAACAGCTCTATTTAAGCCTTCATCTAAGGTAAATCTTTCTTTCGAATAACATAAAGCCAGACCTAACTTAGCCCATTGTTTATGAATGTTTTCTGCATATTCATTTTTCCAATCCCAAGCATAACGAAGCCACTTTGCCCTATCAAGTTCTCTAGGTTTAATCCCCATATCTTTTAATTTAGCATCAACCTTAGCTTGAGTTGCAATACCAGCATGATCCATACCAGGAACCCAAATAGCATTAAATCCTTGCATTCTCTTAAAACGAATAATAATATCTTGAAGAGTTGTATTCCAAGCATGACCTAAATGAAGTTTTCCAGTTACATTTGGTGGTGGAATAACAATAGCATAAGGCTTTCCTCCTTCTTTTTCTTCAAAATAACCATTCTTAACCCAGTTTTCATATTTACCATTTTCTACTTCTAAATGATTATACTTTTTTTCTAACATCTAAATTCCTTCTTTCTAAAAAAATAAGGATGATACCCAAGGAGTCTATTAAAGACGGTACCATCCTTTATTTAACTTAATTGATTTTATTGCATCACTGCATTATTTTTCCTTTTGCAACCTTCATACACTCTCTTTATTAGCTTCCACCACACACTAACTCTCTTTAAAAGAAACATATATTACTCCTCAAAAATCATCAAAATATAAGCATATTTTAACAAATTATTTAACTAAGTTCAAGTGTTTCTGTAACATTTCCATCAATTATAACATCAATTCCATTTTCTTCTACTGAAAAATACAATTCATTGTAATCAGCAAGATTTACAAATTTAAGCATTGCTTCATCACAATTGTCATATATAAATAATTGTTTATCATTTACAACAAAAATATATTTACCTACCCCATAAACATTAGTTTTTGGTAAGTTTTCTAACTTTTCTACCCCATTATAATCAAATACATGATATCCATTATCATAAGTAACATAATAATTATCATTAAAATCAGTTATTTCACTTCTTATAGCATTATTTAAAGCAGTTCCATCATCTTTTAATATAAACCACAAAGAATTCTGTTTAGCAATAAACTTAGAAGTATCTAATTTTTTATTAATAAGATGTGATGGTAAAGCAATATAATCATATTCACTAGGAACTGCCATCTTGCCTATTTCAAGAAATGTTATACCCCAACCACTATCTTTATGATTTATCAAAAAGCCACTTGTTGCTTCAGTATTATAATTTTTTATTTCTTTATACTCATCAACTTTACTTTTACTAGCTATATTATAAAGTATATTGCTATCGTCTTCTTTAAATACACTATAAAACGTATTTATAACTCCACTTAAGGTATCTTTTCCAGCTTTATAATAATTTGTATGATAATTTTTATCATCTATAATTGTATTTGCTAAACTACAAGTGGTACAATCATACGTAGATAATAACTTACCACTAAAGTAAAAATATACTTTGCCATTATATATAAATTCTTTATTAGGATTACTATTCACATCAACATTTGTCTTTGAAGTACTAAAGTGTTTAATAGTTCCCACTAGTCCAAGAGGTAAAAATACTACTAAAAGTATAATTATCGTAATTAATGTCTTTTTATCCTTCATAATCTAACCCACATTTATATCTACACTCGTAGTATTTCCATCATTTGTGTATGTTATTTTTAATAAATCATTTTTTAAACTATAAGTTAATTCTTTACTTATATCTATTCCATCTATTCTAATTTTTTCTTCTAAGGAACTAGTTAAATCATCTTTACTATCATATTTAAAAACCCCAACAATATTATCACTATCAATAGTTATATAAAATTTATTTTCCATAATTATATTTTTATATTCATTGCTAATTATTTTACCATCTTTATCATATATTAAATATTTTTCATTATTCTTAACCATTAAATATCCATCTTTATATTTAACGATTTCATATTTAGTTGTTATATTTTTAGTAAGTTCTTTACCATTTTTATCATATAAATGATATGTATCATCATCTTGTTTAAATAAATAATAATTATCTAAAACTTTAAAACTTACATTTTTAGCTATAACCTTATCATCATCATCTTTTTTTCTAAATGGAATAAATCCTTTAATAGAACTTTGAGTAATATTAATTACTCCATATGCATCATCTTCACTACTTTTAGCAATTACTAAAGTTCCTGCAGTATCCACAAAATCAATCACATTAGTTATATCATGAAATCCTGCATCTACAGACTTATATGTAGCAAGTTTCTTTTTATCTTTTAAATCCCAAAGAATAATATTATCATTTGTATTTGGAGTTTTAGTATCCGCAATAAATACGTATCGTTTATTAAATATTGGTAAAAAACCATTATCTATTTTATCTCCACTTTTAAATATATTACTTTCTTTAGCAATAAAGCAATTACCTAAAGCTTCATCTCCTTCAGATACGCCATTAGCATAATTACATGCATAGCTTCCGAGAAGTTCAGTTTTTTCACTATCGCTATAAAAATACAATTTTCCTTCAAAATAACTTACATATTCAAGAGTTTTATTAAATGCTCCTTCATTTAAATTAATTCTAGCAGCTTCTTCATCATATTCTATACGCATTGTTTTATCAGTAACAGATACATTAAATGCTTCTTCTTTACCAACTTGTCTTAAATTATCATTAAATATTAACTTAGTATTATAACTATTACTACTTATTCTAACACCATCCATATTCATTGGACTTCCATCTTTATCAAATACATATAGTTTCTTACCATCTGCTGCAATAGCATAATTATCTACAAATCTTATATAGTCATATGCTTTATCTACAATCATTTTTCCATCATAACCATATACATAATAACTACTTCCCACCTTGACACTCAGCTTATTATCATCAAATGTTTTAATCGCGCCGGGAACACTTTTAGTTAGTTCTATACCATCAAAACCTATTAAATAGTAATTACTATTATTAGAAACTACTAAAGCATTTGTATCTTCAATATATCCCATATAATCATAAGAATTTTGAATAACATCTTTTACTTCATTATCATTTACTTCAATTAGTCCATATTTACTATCTTTTTTATAAATAACTTTATTATCTTTAACTTCTTTAACTAAATTATAAGTATCTAATACTTTTTCTTTATTTATATCATATAATGCTATATTACCATTTTCTTTTTTCATATTATCATATACAAATACATAATTATCAAGTAATATATCAGTTCTATTATTAATAGGTAAACCATTTTCATATACTCTTTTAAATGAATCAAAATCATCTTCATTACTAAAATTTGCTACATAACATAAATTTTCACTTTTATTTTCACAAATATAACTACCTAATTCATTTTTATCTTTATCAACAAATATAAGTTTACCATCTTCATATCTACAATTATCTTTTTCAATAACTACGACAGGTTCCTTTGGTTTATCTGGAGTACTATCCTTTCTAAGTATCAAAAAATAAACAAATAAAAAGGCAATAACTAATATTATAAATACTACACTAATTATTATAATTATTTTCTTCTTATTTCCTGACTTACTTGGTTTCTTTTCTTTTTTTCCATTAGGTATATTTACTTGCTCCATATCATATTGAGTATTACTTATTTCATCATTTTCATCAATCTCAATTATTTCATTAGCATTATTATTAATTTCTTCTAATATTTCTTCTTCCATAAATATATCTCCTTCCAGATATTTTATTAACTTTTGCTTTTCATCATGTCAAGTACGTAATAGACTTTATCCATTATTTTACATTTGTGTTGATAACTTGGCGCCGCTGCCTCACCTCGCACAAACCGCGAGACGCGGCAGCCTTTGTTCTACCCTAGTTTACTGCTTTCTTCTTGCCTCTGCTTAATTTTGTCGCGGCTTGCCTAGCACGCGGACGCGCTAGACAAGCTTGGCCTAAAGTACTAGTTTATTACCATCGGGTCGCTGGCAC
>CADBRL010000116.1 GCA_902797105.1 uncultured Erysipelotrichaceae bacterium | reverse complement strand
TATGTTGTAACACCAAGTTTAAACAAGAGTTTTAAATTTGATAGTGTATGGCCAGAAAACTCATCACAAGCTTACCTTTTACAAAACTTACTAACAGATATTAAAAATGATAGTGAAAAAACATTAGAAAAAACAGAAAATGGCTATATTATAAAATGTAAGGTAAATTATCCTAATAATGATGAGCTTACTTATCAAAAAATATATTTTGACAAGAATATGAACATTGAAAAAGTAGAGGTATATTCTGCAGATGACATAATAAAAATAAAAGTAACATTTAAAAGTGTTAATTTAAAAGCAAAATTAAAAGAAGATGACTTTGTTTTAGAAGATTTAATTGATGTTAATAAAGATGAGAATAAAACAGCAGATAATAAGGATGCTAACAAAGATACAAATAAAAATGAAAATACCGAAAATAAGAATGGTACATGTTCAGGAACAAATTGTAAAGATAATAAAACATGTGAAGGTAATACTTGTGATAAGACAACAGGAACTTTAGATAGTATCATTTATCCGCTTTATATACCTACGAACACCCATTTAAAAAGTTCTGAAACAATTGATACAGCTGCAGGAAGTAGAGTAATTCTAACATTTGCTGGTGATAAAAACTTTGTAATTGTTGAAGAAACAGCATCAAAAGCAAGTGACTTTGAAGTAATTCCAGTATTTGGTGACCCACTAATGCTTGATAAAACCATCGGAGCTTTAAGTTCAAATTCCATCAGTTGGAACAGTGAAAACATAAATTACTATCTAGTAAGTAGTGATTTATCATCAAATGAAATGGTAAGTGTAGCAAAATCACTTGGTAATTCCAAAACGGTATTATCCACAAAATAATTAAAGCAATGCCATGCGCATTGTTTTTTTGATTAAACTAACAAATTATCAACATTATTAATAATATAACAAGAAAATTTTCTGGTAAAACTTGCAAAATGTACATGATTTAGGTATAATAATCACATGGAGGAATAGTTATGGCAAAAGCAAAGAAGCAAGAAAAATTAAACGACAAAGTAAAAACAAAGAATATTAAAAAGGTAGATATTGACAAATACACAAGTGAAGAATCAAAAGAAGTAAAAAGATTTATTATAATCCTTTTAAGTATTATAGTTTTAGTACTTGCAGTTTATGGTATTACAAGACTTATTAACAAAGATAAAGATAATAATGATGATAGAACTGTAACCGCAGGTTCAATTGACTATGACAAAGTTAGTGTTGGAACATTATTTAATCGTGCAGATAATGAATATTATGTTATTGTTTATGATGGCGAAGCACCAAATGCAATTTATTATTCTGCTTTAATGAATAAATATATGGATAAAGAAAAATCTAACAAAGTATATTTCTGTGATTTATCAAATGAATTAAATAAAAAATATTATGTTGGTGAAGATAAGGATAGCAATCAAAAAGCTACAACATCAAGTGAACTTGCTTTCAAAGATTTAACATTAATAAAGATAAAAAATGGTAAAATTGTCAAATATTTAGAAACACTTGACACAATTAAGACTGAATTAGGAATTTAGAAAAGTTTTTAACTTTTCTTTTTTTTGATTTAATGCTAAAATAATTATAGGTGAAATAGAATGAAAAATAGCAAAGGCTTCAATTTAATAAGTGTAATAATTATAATATGTATAACATCAGTAGTATCAGCAGTAACGGCTGGTATTATTGTAACCAACAATTATAATTTATCATATAGTGATTTATCAAATGATAAGGAATTAACAGATTTTATCAAAGCATATTCAAATATAGTTAATAATTACTATGAAAATGTTGATAAAGAAAAAATGCTAGATAGCGCTTTAAACGCTATGTTAAATTATTTAGGAGATAATTATACAACATACCTAACTGATGAGCAAAGAAAAGCTTTAGAAGAAAGTCTTCAAGGAACATATCAAGGTATTGGTGTAGAAATTAATAAAGACAGAGTAATAACAAAAGTGACTAAAAATGGTCCTGCAGAAGCGGCTGGATTGCAAGCTGGAGATAAATTTATGAGCATTGATGGGACAAAATTAAATGATACAGATGGCAACGCTGTTGGACTTTTAATTCGCGGAACAGATAAAAAAGCTGTCGATATCATCGTGAATAGAAATGGTGAAGAACTAACATTTAATGTTAAAATAGGCACAATTGAAGAACCTGCAATTGGTTATGAAATGAAAGAAAATAATATAGGATATATTCAAATATCTAAGTTTTCTCGTCCTTTAACAAGCCAAATGGAAAATGCCTTAAAAGAACTTGAAGCAAATGGAATGGAAAAACTTATTATCGATTTAAGAAATAATACAGGTGGTTATTTAGATTCAGCTGAAACAACAGCAAGCTTATTTTTGAAAAAAGGCAAGTTAATATATTCGCTTGAAGATAAAAAATCCAAAGAAGACTACTATGATCAAACAGAAACGTCAAGGGATTACCCAATAGTAGTACTGATAAACAACAATTCTGCATCTTCAGCAGAAATACTTGCAGCTGCCTTAAAAGATAGTTATGGAGCCGTTTTAGTGGGTCAAACAAGCTATGGTAAGGGCAAAGTTCAACAAACTTATGACATGGAAGATGGCAGTATGGCAAAATTTACATCAGCAAGGTGGCTTAGACCTACAGGTGATTGCATAGATAAAAAAGGTATAAAGCCTGATTTTGAAGTGGCACAAACCACACAAACAAACGAAAATGGTGAAGAAATAATAATAGATACACAACTTGTAAAAGCATTAGAAGTAATTGGAGCAATGTAGGTTGCTCTTTTTTGCTTAAAACAACACTATATATATTATATAGAAAGAAAAAAATAAAAAACAGAAAGAAAGTGAACAAATGAAAGTCGGAGATAAATACAATATACATTGTTATAAACATAACGGAGAAGCGTATCAAGCAAGCGATGATACTATAATTTTAGATATACAAGATGATTTTATAGTTTGTGGAAACTATATGGTAGATGTAACAGAACCTGAAGGTCATTCATATAAAACTAAGGAATTAGCTATTATATTTTTTTATAAACATAACTGGTTTAATTGCATCGCCCAGTTAAAATCACACGGACTATTTTATTATTGTAATATAGCCTCACCATATTTAGTTGATGAAAAAGTCATTAAATATATTGATTATGATTTAGATTTGCGAGTGTATCCAGACGGAGGATATAAAATTTTAGACCATAACGAATATAATTATCATAAGAAAAAAATGAAATATCCAGAAGTGATTGATAAGATAGTAAATAAAGAAATGGCAAAATTAATTCAAATGAAGAAAAATAAAGAAGGTCCATTTGACAAAAATAATATAATAAAATATAAAAATATTTATGAAAATATTATAAAAAATAAGTAATAATAAAATATTTTTATCATAAAATATATAGAAAAATCCTAAAAAAAACGTCAATTTTAAAAAAAATTGCAAAAAATTAAAAAAAATTGCATTTTTTTGTTGACATTCGTTTCAGGATTTGATATATTATCTATGCATTCAGCAAAAAGGATGCAAAAAAATGATTGAAAATGATCTTTGAAAACTAAGTAAAAAAGTCAATTTTGAGTAGCTTTGATTAAACTTAAAAATAACGATTGTTATAAATCAATTTTATTGAGAGTTTGATCCTGGCTCAGGATGAACGCTGGCGGCATGCCTAAGACATGCAAGTCGTACGAAGGGGCCCAATGAAAAGAATTGAAGTTTGGAGTGCTTGCACAAAGAATGGATTTTCTTGGATTTGGATTTTCCCCTTAGTGGCAAACGGGTGAGTAACACGTGGGTTACCTACCTCTAAGATGGGGATAACAGTTGGAAACGACTGATAATACCGAATGTGCTCTACGGAGTAAAGAAGCCCTTAAAGCTTCGCTTGGAGATGGGCCTGCGGCGTATTAGCTAGTTGGTGGGGTAATGGCCTACCAAGGCAACGATGCGTAGCCGAACTGAGAGGTTGATCGGC
>CADBRL010000115.1 GCA_902797105.1 uncultured Erysipelotrichaceae bacterium | reverse complement strand
ACATTTGATGGTTATTTAAAAGTATATAGTGAATATGAAGATAATGAAGATGTAATACTTCCAGATTTAAAAAATTATAAATCAGGTTGTATAACAGCAGATGATATAACTAAAACACAACATTTTACTAAACCAGCTCCAAGATTTACGGAAAGTAGTTTAATTAAAGAAATGGAAAGTTTAGGTATAGGTAGACCATCTACATATGCAACTATAGTGGGTACTATTAAAGATAGAGGATATGTTATTTTAAAAGATAAAAAGTTTGTACCAACAGAAATTGGTATTGAAACAACTGATAAATTACAAGAATTCTTTAGTGGTATTGTAAATGTAGAGTATACTGCTAATATGGAAGAAGATTTAGATAAGATAGCAGAAAATAAAATGGATTATTTAAAAGTATTACATGAATTCTATGATGAATTTGAACCACTTGTAGAAAAAGCATTCCATGAAATGGAAAAGAAAGGTCCTGAAGAAACTGGAGAAGTTTGTCCTGAATGTGGTAGTGCTTTAGTAATTAGAAAAGGTAAATTTGGAGAGTTTATAGCATGTAGTAATTATCCAACATGTAAGTATATAAAAAAAGAAAAAAAAGAAATTGTAGAAGTATGTAAATGTCCTAAATGTGATAAAGGCATGATAGTTGAAAGAAAAACTAAAAAAGGTAAAATATTTTATGGATGTAATAATTATCCAAAGTGTAATTATGCACTTTGGTATAAACCAACTGGTGATGTTTGTCCAGAATGTGGTGAACTTCTAGTTGATAAAAATGGGGATATTACTTGCGTTAATTGTAATAAAGAGTAGCATCAATAGATGCTATTTTTTAGTATAAAAATTAAAAGTGCCTGCAAAAAGGTGTAATTATGCTATAATTATCTTGGGGATGATATCTGATAAAAAGAAAAATATATAATGATTTACTTGAATGGAAAGAAAATAATAATTTTAAACCACTTGTTGTATTAGGAGTTAGACAATGTGGTAAAACTTATATAATAGATGAATTTTGTAAAAATGAATTTAAATATTATAAGAAAATAAATTTACTTGAAGATACTGATGTAATAAAATTATATGAAAGTACTGATTCTTCAGAAAAAAAGTATAATGATTTAAAATTATTATTAGATTTTGATTTTGATAAAGAGGATAGTATTTTATTTATTGATGAAATACAAGAAAGTGAAAAATCAATTTCTGAACTTAAATTTTTTAATGAGAAACACAGTAATGTAAGGATTATTTGTGCTGGTTCTTTATTAGGAGTTAAATTATCAAGATTAAATAAACCATTTCCAGTTGGTAAAGTTACTAGGCTTTATATGTACCCAATGGATTTTGAAGAATTTTTGATGGCTTTTAATCAAGATGCTTTACTTGATGGAATTAAAGAATGTTTTGATAAAAATGAAGCTATTGGGCTTATACATGATAAAGCTTTATCATATTATAAAGAATATTTACTTTCTGGTGGTATGCCAGATAGTGTTTCTGAATTATTGAAATGTGAAAATGATTATTATAATTATGATTTAACTATTTTAAATGACATAATTGAAGACTATAAAAATGATATGAATAATCATGTTAATAATTCTTTAGAAACTTTAAAAATTAGAAAAATATATAATTCATTATCTTCACAACTTCAAAATGCATCAAAAAAATTTCAATATTCTGTGGTTGAACCTAATGCAAAATCGAGAGAATTTTCTTTGCCTTTAGATTGGTTAATTGAAAGTAATATGGTAGAATTATGTAAGTGTGTTAAATTACCAGAAAAACCATTGCTTGGGTTTGTTGATGAAAATACTTTTAAAGTTTATTATTCAGATGTAGGTATTTTTAACAGATTAGTTAATAATGATGCTAAGACGATTTTATTAGATGATATGAAAATATATAAAGAAATTATTACGGAAAATTATGTTGCTAATCAGTTTAAAGCAAATGGCTTAGATTTACTTTATTGGCAAGGAAGTAGAGATGCGGAAGTAGATTTTTTGATTTCAACAGAAAATGATGGCATTATTCCAATTGAAGTTAAAGCTTATGATAATACACAGCCAAAGAGTTTGGAAATTTATAATAATTTATATTCACCTAAATATATGATAAGAATTAGTTCTAAGGATTTTGAATATAATCCTAGTAGTAAAATAAAATCAATTCCTTTATATGCAGTATTTTTAATTAAATATTTATAGTTTATTGAAAAATATTTCCAAAAGTTACTAAAATATAGAAGTATTGGAAATATTTTTCTAATACTTCTATATTATGTTAAATTTAATATATACTTAGAAGGTATATTTTCTACTATTATATATATAGCATATAAAATGTTATTAGAAAGTATATTATCTACTAAAAAAATTAGTGATACATTAACAAGTAAAGGACTTTCTACAAGTAATCATACAGTGGAAAATTATATATCAGCTTTTTAGAGATTATAAGTATTATGTAGTAGATTAAGAATTAAGAAGCTACTTATTAGGTAAAAAGCTGATAGTGATATGGGACATATATTAGAAAATATTGTTTATCTTGAACTATTAAGAAGAGGATATAAAGTATATGATTTAGAAGTTGATTTTGTAGCAGAAAATAGAGATGATTTAAAATATTATCAAGTGGCATTAACAGTAAGAGATGAAAAAGTATTAGAAAGAGAGTTAAAATCTTTACAAAAAACAAGAGACCATTATCCAAAATATCTGATAACATATGATATGGATTTATAAACAGATTATGATGGTATAACAAAAATAAATATAGTTGATTGGTTATTAAAAAAAAATAAAAAATATGTAAAATTTAAAGAAAAGTTAAAAAAGACTTTTCTTTAAATTTTATTTATGATATTATATGTTTATAGCATAGGAAAAATAATATATGTAAAAATACTAATGAGTACATGAAAGAGGTGTGAAGACATGGAAAAAAGTAAAAAGAATGCAATAATATTAAGTGTAGTAGCAATAGCAACATTTGCAATACTAGTAATCGGAGCAACATATGCGTATTTTCAAGCTCAAACTGGGGCTAGTAAATCAACTGATGTAAAGGTTACAACATATACAACAGATGTATTT
>CADBRL010000114.1 GCA_902797105.1 uncultured Erysipelotrichaceae bacterium | reverse complement strand
ACTTTTTTTTGTAATTCTTCATTTTGAAAACTAACATTATTTTTATTATCTTTTATTGTAGTCCTCCTAATTTAATTTTAAATGTACACTTTTAGTATATAAATTTGTTGCTTTAAAGTCAAGCTTTATCAAATAATAATTTTTAATTATTAATTCTATAATTTGACAAATTATTTACTTTAAATGTTGTAAAATATAAATGGTGATGAATAAATGAAGGTTAAAGTTATTGATGAAGGACATGAAAAAGATTTAGAAAGTGCTATAAATGGCTTTCTAAATTCTGGAGATTTTGATATAATAGATATCAAGTATCAAGTGGCAATTGCAGTATGTGGTGAAGAACAAATTTATTGTTTTAGTGCAATGATTATTTATAATTAAAGCATGTACATATTACCTGATGTGTCAATATTGTCATCTACAAATGTTGTATTTAAACTTTCTAGTTTATTTACTCTGGCATTTAGACGATTTATTTGACGCTCTAGTTTTGCAAGTCTGTTTTCAATTGAGTCTGAATTATCTACGTATGGCATTCCCACATTGTTTGGCATTTGTCCTTGATAAAATGAATTGTAGTTAGTACCTTGTGCATAAGGCATTGCTCCAGGCATTGGGGCTTGTGCTTGAAAATTGGAATAATTCATGTTTGCTTCAGTAAAGAATGAGTTTCTATTTTTTCTCATAAGTAGCCTCCCTACAATTAGTATATGTTAAATGGAAAGAAGTTGATAATATGAGAATGAGAAATCCTAAGGATAAAGATGAATTATTAAATGGTTGTGATTATTATTATGAAGGTGTCTTTGATAATGATAATCCAGTGCACTTAGAAATAGGTATGGGAAAAGGACAATTTATACTTAATATGGCCCTTAATAATCCAGATATAAATTTTATCGGAGTAGAAAAGTTTAGTAGTGTTGCGAGTGTTGCTATTAAGAAAATAAATTTATATAAACCTAGTAATTTAAAAATATTAGTTGGAGACATTGCTAATATTCATGATTTACTTGATGGGAAAATTGATACAATTTATCTTAATTTTTCTGATCCTTGGCCTAAAGATAGACATGCTAAAAGAAGACTTACTTCAATTAATTATTTAAAGGTTTATGATAAGTTATTTAAAGGAAAACCTCATATAATACAAAAAACAGATAATGTTGATTTATTTGAATATAGTTTAGAACAATATAAAGAATATGGTTATAAGATTAATAAAATAAGTTATGATTTACATAAAGAGGAAATTCCAAATATTATGACTGAATATGAAGAAAGATTTAGTAGTATGGGAATTAAAATAAAATATGTTGATGTTAGTAAATAAAAAATCTCAAAGATATACTTTGAGATTGTAGGGCTAATTATATTTTCTATAAAAGAGGGTACGTGAATAACAATAAAAATATAATTAGCATGGTTTGTTACCCGTAGTTAAGTGGTTAGAAGTGATAGATATATTATTTTTTCGGGTAACAGTTAGTTATTATACATATAAAAAAACATAATGCAAGCGTTTCGACATGCTTCGACAAAAGTTTTAAGTAAAAATTTATATTTTGGTGATATTAGCTAAAATTTTGACTTTATTAGTTGAAATTTTTTTGATATAATTATATGTAGAGGTTAGATATGAAAAAAGTATTAATAATAATATGTTTACTCTTTATAACTGGTTGTAGTGATATAAGAAAACAAAGTTATGATGATATAATAAATAATATTGCTACTAGAGCTAATAAAGATAATGTTTATAGAACTGGTTATAGTTATTATCTTCCTAGAGGTATGCAAGTTGCTGATAGTACTTTATATAATGAAGCTATTACTGATGCTAGATATAAATATTATTTATATGTTGATATAGTAAGTTATTATAAAAAAGTTACAAAAGATTATACTATTAATAATAATGCTTTGGTGTCTAAAAAATTGGAATATGATGGTAAATTTGGCTATGTTGAAGTAAATTTATTAAAAAATGATAAATATTTAGTTGAAATTATGTATAATTATGCTAAAATAGAAGTGATAGTAGATAAGAGTAATTTGAATGAAGCTATGTTATCTATTATAAACATATTAAAAAGTGTTGAGTATAATGATAGTATAATTGCTAATTTAATGGGTGATGATGTCCTTAATTTTAGTGAAGAAGAGTTTAATATATTCAATACAAAGGGTAGTGAAAGTAATTATCTAACTGTAGATAAGAATGCTAGTAAAGAGGAAGATACAAAAATTCCTGACCCAGATTTAATTAACTAGGAAGGTGGATATCATGGGATTATTTAATAAAATTAAAGGTATATTATTTGAAGAAGTAGAAGAAGATGAAGTAGAAAATAATACTAAAAAAGATAGTAAAGAAGTTCAAAAACCTATCGCGGAAAGAATTGAACCTCAAAGAAAGGAAACAATAGTTACTGAAGTGCCAAAGTCTTCAGTAAATGTAGCTCCTAAAGAAGAAAAACATGAGGATTTAAGTGAAAGAGAATTGTTTAAATCTGATAAAAGTTTCTCTTTTCCAGATTTTGATGAAGAAGAATTTACTAATATGAGTAGAGTTTCTAAACCTAAAGCTACTACAAATGTTTTGGAATATGAAAAGAAGAGAAAAGTAGAAAAGAAGTATGATTTAGGTAGATATGAAAGAATTGAAAGAACTGAAACTGTAGAAAAGAAGAAATTTAAACCATCTCCGATTATTTCACCAGTGTATGGGATATTAAATGAGGATTATAAACCTGAAGATATTAAAACAAAAGATACTGTAACTGCTATTAATAATTTAGATTTTAATAGTGTACGTAAGAAAGCCTTTGGAGAAGAAATAAAAGATGAACCAACAAGTACATATTATGAAGAAACTGTTACAGTTAAATTAAAAGAAAATGAAGAAGAAATGAAACAAAAGGTTAAAACTATTGATGAACTTTTAGAAGATACATCAGATGTAATAGTTGATGTTAAAGATGATGTAAAAAGTAAATTAGATGCATTAGATGAACCAGTAGTAGAACCTGAAACTCATAATTCTGAAGTTTATGAAAAAGTTGATGAAGATTTAGAAGAATTAACTAAAAAAGAAGAACCTGTTAAAACAGAAAAAGAAAAAGTTGAAGATGATGATACTTTGGAAAATGATTTATTTGATTTAATAGATTCAATGTATGATAATAGAGAGGATGGTGATATTTAGTGGAATTTTGGTTAAACTTTTTACCTATTGTTATTTATTTACTTTTAATAGCTCTTTTAACTATAGGAATAATTCTTGGAATTAAGACTATAATAACTATGAATAAGTTAGAAAAAGTAGTAGATAATGTAAATGAAAAGGTTGAGTCACTTAATTCAATATTCAGTATAATTGATTTTACAACTGATAAGATAGCTTCTTTTACGGATAAGGTAGTGGAAGTAACTGGAAATTTATTTAGTAAAATATTATTTAGAAAAAAAGGAAAGGATAAGGGAGAAGAATAATATGAAAAAAAATGGATTTGGAAAATTTATTACTGGAGCAGCTGTTGGAGCAGGACTTGGACTTCTATTTGCTCCGAAGACTGGAAAGGAAACTAGAGAAATTTTAAAGAAAAAATTTGATGAAGTTTTAGAACGAGTTAAATCTATTAAAGCTGAAGATGTTAAAGCAAGCATTGTTAAAAAAGTTAATGAACTTCAAAAAGAATTAAAAGATTTAGACAAAGAAAAAGCTTTAAAGATTGCTAAACAAAAAGCAACTAAAATACAAAAGAAAGCTGATGAATTATATAAATTAGCTGTTGAAAAAGGTACACCAGTTGTAGAAAAAAGTGTTAGTGAATTAAAACAAGCTACTGCTGATGCTTTAAAGAAAATAGTTGCTAAACTTGAAGAAGAAGATAAAAAAACAAAATAATTAAAATTAGCTCCTTATATGGAGCTTTTTGTGTGCTGTTTTTTTGTTTCAATTATTATGTTTAAGTTGTATTTTTCAGCTATTTTTAGTAGTGTTTCAAAAGTGTAGTTAACTGTGCCATATTCATATTTTTCAATTGAGGATTTGCTTGCTTTAATATTTTTTGCAAGTTCTTCTTGAGTTAAGTCAAGTCCTTGACGTAAAAATTTAAATGTTTCATTTGCTTTGTAATTATTTGCTATTAGTTTCATATTTTATCACCTATTGACATCGTAACATTTTACTAGTATTATTTTATTGTAAATCGTAAGATATTATGATATGGAGTGGCTGATATGAATAAAAAAAATATTGTATTTGTAATTTTGTTAGTAATTTTCACTTTATGTGGAGTATTTATAGGCAGGCAAAGTAAAGTAATAGATGTTTATGAAAATAATGAAACAAATATAAAAAAGAGTAAAAATATGCTTTCAATGATGCTTGAAACAGAAGCAAACTCAGGTAATTATGAACTTACAACAAGGGAAAGTTGGCCAACGGAAAGTTATGTTTTTAATAGTGAACTTTCAAAATGTGAAAATGGTGGCGAGCTTTCATGGGATGATGCAAATAAAATTGTTCTTATGAGTGGCAATGTATCAGATAAGTGTTATGTGTATTTTGATAAATT
>CADBRL010000113.1 GCA_902797105.1 uncultured Erysipelotrichaceae bacterium | reverse complement strand
CATTTATATTATAATATATTAGGTTAATAGAAGTAATCAATTTACATCAGTTTTCTTAATAATAAATATTTTATTATTTTTATAAAAAGCATAAAAGATATCCTTTATAAATAAGTTATTTTTTGCAAGTTCTTCTTCTACCCACTCTGGTGTTTTTTTAATATATTTAAGGACTTTAGTTTGCAGTTGTCCATCAAGTATTAAGCCCTGCGGATAAGGACTTTTAAGTTTAAAGAAGTTATATTTAAAAATTGATAATTGTCCATTTGGTTCTAAAAACGCATATTCAACCATATCTATATCTCTGATTTCTTTTTGTCTTAAAGAAACAAGTAAATCATCTAAAGAATATCTCTGTTTTACCATTTCTTTATAATTTATTTTACCATTTACAATAATTAAAGATGGTTTACCATCAAAAATAGTTCTAAACTTTCTTGATTTAATAGAAATAAAAGCAAATAAAACTTCAAGAAGAACTAAGCAAGTAATAGGTATAACAGTATAAGCCATAGGTTGTTTAAATTCTTCAATACTAATAGCTACTAGTTCTGCGATTAGAATAGATACTATCAAGTCTATTACTCCGAGTTGCCCAATTTCTCTTTTACCCATAATACGATAAGCAATAAGAACAAAAAAATAAAAGAAAATAGTTCTAAATAATACTGTAAATATTTGCATAATATCACCAATAATATTATGGTAATAATGTAAATATTTTAAACATAGTATTTATTAGGTGATTATATTTTGAAAAATTTATTAAAATATCTAGGATATTATACATTATTTTTAATAACTTTAGTTTTTATTACTAGTTTACTTAATTTAATTGGTGTTAATTCTACAATAACTAACTTTTTAATATTTATATTTAATATTAGTTTATTCTTTATATTTGGTCTTAAAAATGGTAAAAAAGCAAGTAACAAAGGCTATCTAGCAGGACTTAAAGTTGGTGGTTTATTTTTACTTATTCTAATTATTATAAGTTTATTTACATCTAAAAATATATTTAATTTAAGCACATTTATTTATTATTTAGTTTTAATACTTGCAAGCACTTTAGGTGGTTCTCTTGGCATAAATAAAAAGAGTGAATAAACACTCTAATTTATAAATTTGTATTCATTATTATTTAAAGTAACATAAGCATCTTCACTATAATACTCTTTAGTAACAGGATTTACTTCTTTTTCTAAATACTTTAAATCATATAATTCTTTTAGTGTAATAGTATCGTTATTACATTTCTTTTCTATTTTACACTTTTTAGCTGCCTCTATAATATATTTTTCTTTCACTAAAAGTAGTTTATCATTATGATTACTTACTACTTTAAATGAAGTAACACCAATAATTAAGCCAAATATTATAATAATTGTTGCAGATATAATCCACTTATTCATGCTTTTCTCCGTAATAATTTTTAACAAATTCATCTCTATATTCTTCCATCGTACCATTTTTAATATTTTCTCTTATGTTTTTCATAATTTGATGTAAGAAATATATATTATGAATTGATAAAAGTCTAGCACCAAAAGTTTCATTTGCTGTAATCAAATGTCTAATATAAGCTTTAGTATAGTTTTGACATGCATAGCAATCACAATCATCTACCGGAGTAAAATCTTCTTTATATTTACTATTTTTCAAATTAATTTTACCATATTTAGTATAAGCATGACCATGTCTTGCTAGTCTAGTTGGACTTACACAATCAAATATATCAATACCACGCATAGAGTTTTCAATTAGATCAATTGGATCCCCAACACCCATTAGATAACGGAGTTTATCTTCTGGCAAATATGGAGTTGAATATTCAACCATTTTATACATGGTAGGTTTGTCTTCCCCAACAGATGTACCACCAACAGAATAACCATCAAAATTCATCTTAACAAGTTCTTCCGCCGAATGTTTTCTCAAATCTGGATATTCTCCACCTTGAACAATACCAAATAATAATTGATCATTATCCTCTTTGACAGCTTTACCACGTGCTGCCCATCTAAGAGTTCTTTCTACACTTTTTTCCATATATTCATGAGTACTTGGCCATTTAACACATTCATCGAAACTCATCATAATATCACTACCAAGTTTAGTTTGAATTTCAATTGACTTTTCCGGTGTTAAAAATAAATTATCACCATTTAAATGATTTTTAAACTTAACTCCTTCTTCAGATATATCTTTTGGTTTAGCAAGTGAAAAAACTTGATAACCACCAGAGTCTGTTAAAATTGGACCATCATAATTCATAAACTTATGAAGTTTTCCAGCTTTATCCACAATATTCTCACCAGGTCTAAGCCACAAATGATAAGTATTAGCAAGGACAATGCCAGAGCCAATTTCTTTTAATTCTTCCGGAGATAAAGTCTTAACTGTTGCATTTGTACCAACTGGCATAAACATCGGAGTTTCATAAGTTTTACCATTATAAGTAATTTCTCCAAGTCTTCCCATTGTTTTATTATCTTTATACTTTAATTTAAATTCTAATTTCATATTTACCACTTCCATCTCTATCCATTGTATCAAAATTTTTGAAAAATTAAAATAAAAATATGGACAAAATAATAATTTTATCGCAAAATGGCATTAGAGAGATAAAACATGGCTAAAGATATTGGTATTATATTCGTATTTGTCTTTTCTATATCAGGCATTTGTCTTTATAAATGGATTGCTATTTATAATAAAATAAAAACAATGAATTTAATAAAATGTAAAGTTACTGATGTGATAAATAGAACAACATATCAAAATAATATTTATGATTTTCATTATTCATACATTGTAAATAGTGAAGAATATGGAACAAGTGATAGATTAATGTTTTATATTTTATGAAACCCAAAAATAAATGATGAACTAGATATGTATATAATCCCAATAATACAGTATCTCCATGGCAAATTTATTTATATAAATTATATTTAATTATAATGATTATATCTTTTATAATTCCTTTTATTACAAGCCTTTAAGGCTTTTTATTTTTCAATTCTTTCTTTTAGTTTTAATAATATTAAATATAAACAACACATAATATCTTCATATTCTATATTTATCCCTTCATTAATTGCTTTAAACATTAACCATTTATTTTTTAGATTTCTACTAGAACTTAATCTTGTAATCTTTTTATTAATTATGTCGCAATCAACATTATGATATAGATTTTCTAAAGCAATACCCAAATCATGAACATTAATATCACTATAATAAATCAAATATAAATTATATAGTTCTATAGCATTAATATTTAAATTATTTGTAATCCGATAAAATAAATCAGCTAATTTTTCTTCTTGACGATAATATTTTATTTCTATTTTTTTCATTAATCCATTTAAAGTATAATATTTTGTTAACCCAAGAGGAAATTTCTTTAATGTATTACCAACATTTAAATCCATAAGCCACTTTGAGCCTTTAAAATCAATTGATATTTTAGCATTATATAATTGATAAAAATTTGTATGATAAATCTTTCTTACTTGTAAAACACTATATTTCACTTTTTTATAATGTCTAAATATTGTACCTAAAAACATATTAACTGAATACATATTTACTTTAATATCTATAAGATTTATTGATAAATTTTCTAAATCTTTATAAACTACTTTGTCTTTATATCCACTTTCATTTATTGCTTCTAAAAAATATTCTTTAAATATACTTGGATATACACAATTACTTCCAAAACTTCCTTTTTTCATAATAACCTCATCTTTCTTTTCCCCATTATTCTTTTTCGCTAAATACATTTAATTTGGCATAATGCACCTCCCTAAATGTATATTAAAGCACATTTCAAGTGCGATATTTGTTGAGTTTTGTCGAACACCTCAAAAAAGTTAATTTTTTCATAAAAAAAACACTTATTTCTTACAAAATAAGCATTTAGAATTAACGTAATATATCAATTTTCTCTTTTTTAGTTCTAAGTACTGTTGCTTTTACTAAACGATAATAATGTTTAATAGAATTTATTATATTTTTTAATATATGTTTTTTTCTATTAAAAGAATTGGAGTATTGTCTTTTAACAATTATCTAACACTTTTAAGTTTTAAACTAACAATACTTTCAACATGATAAGTATAAGAAAATAAATCACAAACATATGAATCTATTATTTCATAATCATCAAGTAATTTCAAATCTCTCACCTGTGTATGATAGTCACATGAAATATACATTATTTCTTCTGGTAGTTTTTCTTTTATAAAATTAATAGTATCTTCGCTTAAACCAGCTCTCGGAGGATCAACAATTAGTTTATTAAAATTTATATCTAAATTTTTAATATCTCCTGCATCACTATAAATAAATAAAGCATTAGTTAAATTATTAAGATTAGCATTTTCATTAGCAT
>CADBRL010000112.1 GCA_902797105.1 uncultured Erysipelotrichaceae bacterium | reverse complement strand
ACCCGATTTTGATAAACTGATTGACGGACAATTTTGAAAAAACACCGGTAAAACCTAAGAAAAATAAGGTAAATAGTTCGACCAGTGTTGAACGATTTACCTCTTTTTTTGAGTTATAAAGATGCTAAAATGATATTAAAATGTGAACAAAACCACATTTTTGTGCACATTTTGATTAAGTGTAAAATATATTGCGTGTGAAAAAGGTTTTGTATATGCAAATGGTAATACAAAACGTTAAAGTTAAAATTATGCATTATATAAAATAAAACTTATTGGCAATCTAATGTATTGTACTTTTTTTTATTTATATATACTTTGGGTGTTTCTAATTATAGCAAATAGTATTTTTGAAAATGGTTATTATACGAATGTATAGATGCAAAAACTCATCTTGATGATGAGTTTTGTTTTGCAAGTTTTCTTTTTCTAGTTAAATAACAATCTCTTTCAAAGTTAAGTAATTCTAGTGCTCTTTTTTTATGTTCTTTTCTTTTCATTAATGTTTCAAGTTTAGAACGTAAATGATAAAATGAATTAGGAATGTCTAAGGGATTTATATAAAATTCTTCTTGAAGCATTTCACAGTACATTCCCTCATTAAGTAAGAAACCATCAACATTTAAAATTCCTTTTAAAGTCACAGTGCCGTAACTAGTTTCAAAATCTTCTTCCACTAAGAATAGTTCATTATTTTTATCATATGAAATTCTTGTAAAGAAATCAGATATTACAATTCCATATTCATAATTATAAACAAAATCTTTATAAATACCTGGTATGATAACTTCTTCATGATGTAATAAATCTTTATTGAAAACAATTTTTTCTTGTTTAATACAATATTTATTTGCAATTATTTTACCTTTTTCATCTTTTCTAAAGAAAATTACTCTTTGATGATTATCACATTTATTTAAAGTATTACTTGGGTCTTTTTCTAAAATAACAAAATTATTATTATCTAAAATTCTAAAAATAAATTTACCTTTATATTCATACATCTTTTCATTTCCTTGATAAACTTCTATTGCATTTTTTATTATATTTACAGTAACGTTCATCCATGGAATTATGTGTGTTGTCATAAATTTTCTCCTTTTGTCATGGTATTATAGCACACTTTCCTTATTTTGACAAATTTTTCAAATAGTTTGTGCTATTATGTAATTGGTGATAAAAATGAAAAAATATTTAAAGATTTTATTGTTTTCTGTTGCAATTGGTGGACTTCTAGCTTATCTTTTCTACCGAGATATAAACAAAGAAGTAAGGGCTATTTCTAAAAAAGAAGAAGTAGTAACTATTTTTCAAACTGGTGTTTTTAAAGACTATAACAATGCTCTTGAGTTTTCTAAAACTTTTGCATCATCCATCGTTTATAAAGATAGTAACTATTATAGAGTTATTATTGCCCTTACATATCATGAAGATGTTAAGACAAAACTTGAAGTAATATACACAAATAAAGAAATAAAATACTACTTAAAAGAAGTTAGAGTATCTAAAGATTTAATAGAAAAAATAAGTAATTTTGAAAGTATAATACTAAAAAGTGATAAAGAAGAGGTAATAGATAACGTAAATAACAGCATCTTAAAATTATTTGATTCATATATTAAATAATTTTAGACATAATAATAATATGATAAAGAAATATAAAGATTACATTATTTTATTAGGTGTTTTTTTACTATTTTTATTTGCAAGTCAAGTAAATAGATTTTTAATTGCTATAAATCCTAATTTAGATACTAGTAAAATAGTTATTAATTATAATAAACATTTAAAAGAAGAACTTGATAATATAAAAAAAATAAATGATATAGAGTTTGATGATAATTTAGATATCATAGTAAGTCGTGTTAAATATAAAGATGTTTATGAATATAGTAATACTTTAACTATATTTAAGGGTTCAAAAAATAATATAAATGTTGGTGATGCTGTTTTAACAAATAATGGTTTAGTAGGAATAATAAGTAAAACTTATGATTATTATTCAGTAGTTAGTTTAATAACAAATAAGAAAAGTAATATTTCTGTTAAAATTAATGATGCTGTTGGGGTTTTAAAATTAGAAAATGGAAAACTAGTGGTAACAAGTATAAATAACTATAAAAATATAGTAGTTGGTGATGAAATTTATACATCAGGACTTGGTAATTTACCAGATAATATTTATGTAGGTAAAGTAAAAAAAGTAAGTTTAAATGATACAGAAATTGAAAAAGTAATAGAAGTAGATATAGAAAATAGGTTAGACACTTTAGATTATCTTTTTGTATGGAGGCTAAATCATGATTAAAGTATTTATTGATAGTATGATTTATAATTTTACGCCCTTTAAAAGTTTTTTCTTTCTAACTAATATTAATTCTAGAAGTTTTATTTATAACTTAACCGTAGGTTTATTCGTAGATTTATTTGTAATCCATTCTTTTCCTTTAAATACTATATTTATGTGTATAGTTTATTTAATACATAAATATTTAAAAATAAATTATTATAATGTAATTAATTATTATGTTTTTAATATAAGTATAGTTTTTATATATTACTTAGT
The DNA here is from genome assembly GCA_902797105.1 of uncultured Erysipelotrichaceae bacterium. Taxonomy (GTDB): domain Bacteria; phylum Bacillota_I; class Bacilli_A; order RF39; family UBA660; genus Onthocola_B. The sequence continues at coordinate 9,352 of CADBRL010000112.1, read as the reverse complement.
TTTTTGTAGTATTTTTAACTTTAAAAATATATTTTTTAATATGTTTATTATAAATAGTGTCTTTATAATAATAAGTTATATTAAAGATAGTAAAGACATAAAATTATATCGGTGATATAAATGGAAGAATATCTTGAAGCTTTTAAAAAAAGAAAAAGTGGTCATGAATTTAAAACAAGTTCTAAAATAAATATAAAACCCATTATTTCCAAGTTCTTAATAGCTGTGATATTCTTTTTAGTTAGTGTAATATTTACGAATTCAAGTGATAAAAATTTACTTTTTTATAAAGAATATGTTTTAACAGAAAGCATTCCATTTACTAAAATAAAAGGGTGGTATGAAGATTTATTCGGAGAAGTGCTTCCTAAAAATGATAATAATCAAATGGTTATGAATGGTCATTTAGTGTATAAGAGTATTGAAAACTATAAAGATGGTGAAATGCTTAGTCTAAGCAGTAACACTTTAATTAATAATTTAACAAGTGGAGTGGTAGTTTTTGCTGGAGAAAAAGATGATTATGGAGAAACTATTATTATTCAAGGTGTTGATGGTGTAGATATTTGGTATGGAAATTTAACTAATATATCTGTAAAACTATATGATTATGTTGAAAAGAATAAATTAATTGGTGAAACTAAAGATGATAAATTATATTTAGTAATAAAAAAGAATAATGAATTTATAAAATATGAAGATTATCAGGCTTGATTATACTTCCATATATTTACTCTTTATACTCTTTTTATGTGGATATATAAGAATAGGCTTAATAATAAGTTTAATTATTTTAGTTCATGAACTTGGTCATGTTTTAGTGTGTCTCATTTTTAAATATAAAGTTATAAGTGTAACTCTTTATCCTTTCGGAGGTATTACAAAAGTAGAAAAAGATATTAATACCGAAACTAATAAAGAAATAGTACTTGCTCTAGCAGGGATATTTATGCAAATATTACTTACTTTAATAGTTAAGTTTATTAATATTCATGATTATGATATTTTTTTAAAATATAATTTAAGTATAATGCTTTTTAATTTGCTTCCTATAATTCCTTTAGATGGCTCAGTAGTTTTAAAAAGTATATTAAATAAATTTTTTTCATTTAAAACATCATATAAATTATATATAATTATAAGTATTATAAGTATTATTTTGTACACTTTATTTAATTATAAGTATAGTTTAAATAATTATCTAATAATAGGAGTATTTCTATATAAAATGTATATGCAAGTTAAGGATTATAAATATATCTATAATAAATTTTTATTAGAAAGATATTTAAAAAAATATAAATTTAAATATATAAGTACTAAAAAGGGAAATTTAGATATTTTAAAAATAGATACATATCAGTATTTTAAAGAAAATGAAAAAATAGTAAGTGAGGCTAAAAAGTTGCAAGAAAGATTTGACAAAACTAGTATTTAATGATAAAATTAGTATGTTTTTAAGTAATTTCTTAAAAAACCGCACAGAAAAGGTTAAAAACGTTATGTACCTTAATGGCGCGACTTCGAAAAAATATAAGGAGGTATGAAATGAAAGCTATATTTGAAACTGGTGGAAAACAATATTATGTTTCTGTTGGGGATACTATTTATGTTGAAAAATTAGATGCAGAAGTAGGAAAAGATGTTACATTTGACAAAGTTTTATTTGCAGATGGTAAAGCTGGTAACCCATATGTTGATATTAAGGTTGTATGTACTATTGAAAAACATGGAAAAAACAAAAAGATAAAAGTGTTTAAATACAGACCTAAGAAAAAATATCGTAAGACTCAAGGTCATAGACAACCATACACTAAGTTAGTTGTTAAGAAAATTGGTTAATGATAAAGGTTAATATTAAAAATAATATCATCACAATGACAGGTCATGCTGAGTATGATGATTATGGCAAAGACATAGTTTGTGCATCAGCGTCATCAATTGTTATTACAAGTATCAATTTATGTTTAAGGTTTGATAAAGATAGCATTAAATATAAGGAAGAGACTGATAAACTAACAATTGAAGTATTAAGTAATGATAAAAATATTTCACTAACAATTGAAAATATGATTATGATGCTTGAAGAACTTGCATCTACATACAAAAAAAATATTAAAATAATTAAGGAGGACATAAAATGAATTACATGAAGTTGAATATCCAATTATTTGCTCACGTTAAAGCTCAAGGTTCAACTAAAAACGGTAGAGATTCAGCTGGTCGTAGACTTGGTGCTAAAGCAGCAGATGGTGAAACTGTAACTGCTGGTTCAATTCTTTATCGTCAAAGAGGAACAAAGATTTATCCAGGTACAAATGTTGGAATTGGAAAAGATGATACATTATTTGCTAAAGCTACTGGTGTTGTAAAATACGAAAGACTTGGTAAAAATAGAAAAAAGGTAAGCGTATACGAAGCATAAGTATGCGCCTTTTATTTAAATTATGAAAAGTTTAGAATTAGAAATAAAAACATTAGAGTTGAAATTAGAAAAAAAGACATCTAAAGAAGATGTATATTGGGATATTTGTGCACTTCAAAATAAATTTATGAAAGTTATTTTAGAAAGATTTAAAGTATCTGAAGAATTAACTGGAAGAGAAAAAAACACATTTACAACTAGATTTTATTTTGGCTTAGATGAAGTATATATGATTTATAAAATATTACAGAAAATAAATTGTATAAATGATTTTGCTATAGAGTATTATTTGTTTATAACAGAAAATAAAAAACGAAATTATGTGGAAATAATCTGGGATTTTGATGCATTTTTTAGACATCAAAGTGAAATAAAAAGAATAAGAAATAAATAGAATGTGCATTTTTATTTAAACCTTTAGTATATTTTACTAGAGGTGTTTTTTATTTGAACTTAATTGCACATCGTGGTATATGGAATAAAACGATTAAAGATAATTCATATAAAGCTTTGTTAGATGGCTTAAATAGTAAAAAATATATAGGTATAGAGTGTGATATTAGAACAACTTTAGATAAGAAATTTATAGTTTATCATAATATTTTATATAAAGGTAATTTAGTAAAAAATACATATTTTAAAGATATGCAAGATATTTTATTACTTGAAGATTTACTTAAAATAAATACAGATAAACTATTGCTACTTGAAATTAAAGAAAATGATATTGATAAGAAAAGATTGCTTAAATTACTTAATAAGTATCAAAGAAATTATTATATAATGTCCTTTAATACTAAAGTAATTAAAGATTTAAAAAATATGGATAATAAATATAAATATGGTGTACTTAATTATATATTGAATAGTGATGCAGATTATAACTTAGATTTTATATGTTTACTTGATAAAGTAGCCACAAATAATATAATTAATAATTTTGAGAAAAGAGGTATTGAGGTTATCATATATGGTACAATTAAAGTAAATAAAAATGTAAAATATATAGTTGATGATGCAAAAATGACAAAATAAGTGATAAAAATGAATAAAATTAGTGTATAATTGTAATAGGTGGTTTGTGTATGAAAATAATTGTATCAGCTGGTGGTACTGGAGGGCATATTTACCCAGCTTTAGCTATTATAAAGAGGTTCCAAGAAAAAGAAAAAGATTTAGAAGTTTTATATATTGGAACACATAATAGAATGGAAAAAGATATTGTTCCTGATATGGGAATAAAGTATGAAGCTCTAGAAGTATATGGCTTTAGTAAAACTGATTTAATGAGAGATTTTAAAAATATATTTTTAATAAGAAAAGCATTAAATAAATGCATGAGTATCATGAAAGAGTTTAAACCAGACATTGTAATTGGTTGTGGTGGTTATGTAACTTATCCAGTTATTAAAGCTGCCCAAAAGTTAGGGATAAAAACATTTATTCATGAACAAAATAGCATACCTGGTAAATCTAATATTGCTTTATCAAAAAATGTAGATTTAGTAGGAATATCTTTTAAAAATAGTGAAAATTATTTTAAAAAAGCTAAAAAGACAGTTTATACAGGAAATCCATGTGGTGAAAGTGCTTTAGATATTCAAAAAACATCTAAGGTTAGCTTAGGGTTTAAGCCAAGTGATAAACTAATTATCATTGTGGCAGGTTCTCTAGGTAGTAATACATTTAATGAAAAATTTAAAGCTTACTTAAGCATGATTGATAAAGAAAAATACAAAGTTTTATATATAACAGGTAAGTCATATTATGATGATTTTATGAAAGATACAGAGTTTTCTCAAAATGTAAAAGTAGTTCCATATTACAATAATTTAGCTAGTATTATGAAAGATGCTTATTTAGTTATTTCTAGAGCTGGGGCATCAACTATTTCTGAGATACTTGCTTTAAAAATTCCAAGCATTTTAGTACCTAGTCCATATGTTGCCAATAATCATCAATATTATAATGCTTTAGATTTAGTAAATATGAAAGTATCAGAAATTTTAGAAGAAAAGAATTTAGACCCAAGTATAATTCAAGTTATGATAAATGAACTAGTATATAATGAAAAAAAATATAATGAAATGAAAAAAAATCTAGAAAGATTAAATGTAAAAGCAGCATCAACTATTATATATAATGAAATAAAGGATTTGTTAAAATGAAATGTGTAGAAAAGGCTAATTTAAAACAATATAATACCTATAAAATAAATACTATGGCTAGGTTTATGTATGAACCTGAAAATGTAGAAGAGCTAAAAGATTTGCTTAAAAGCTTAAGAGATAAAAATATAAAATATTACATTTTAGGGGGAGGTTCAAATGTCATACTTCCTGATGAAAATTTTGATGGTGCTATCATTAAATTGGCCTTAAAAGATTTAGAAATAAAAGATGATATAGCTTTTGTGGGTGCTGGATATAATTTAAATAGTTTTATAAAAAAAACAATTGATGAAGGCTATACAAATTTAGCAAGCCTTTATGGCATTCCTGGCACAGTAGGCGGTGCAATTCGTGGTAATGCTGGAGCAAATGGTAGTGAAATATTTGATGATTTAGTATCGGTGTTGGTGCTTCAAGATAATGATGTAAAATTAATAAATGCACATAATATTAAGCATAGTTATAGACATACATCATTTAAAGAAAATAATGACATAATTTTCGGGGGAGTATTTAAACTAGAAAAAGGTGATACAAAAAAAGCATGGGAAATAATAAATGAAAATCTAGAAAAAAGAAAAAATAGTCAGCCTTTAGAATATCCATCTGCTGGTTCAGTTTTCAAAAATCCCGAAGGTTTATCAGCTGGTAAATTAATTGATGAGTGTGGTCTTAAAGGTTATAAAGTAGGTGGTGCTCAAATAAGCAAAAAGCACGCCAACTTTATAATTAACTTGGATAATGCTACAAGTAGTGATATAATATCGTTGATAGAAATTGTTAAAGAAAAAGTAAAGAAAGAAAAAGGTATAGATTTAGAATTAGAACAAGAAATAGTAAAGTGGTGATAAACTATGGCAAAAAAAGTAAAGAAAAAGCTAAATAAAAAAGGACTTCTAGTAGTCCTTCTTACATTATATTTATTTATAATGGCTTTTTATTATTGCTTTAATTTGCCAGTTAAATTAGTTGAAGTTAAAGGAAATACCTTAATTAGTGATGAAAAAGTAATAAATACTGCAAATATTACTGATAAAACGAAACTTTTTGCTTTAAGTAGTAGTAAACTTAAGAAAAATCTAGAAGAATTACCAATGATAGAAAGTGTTAAAATTAGTAAACACTTAAATGGTAAGGTTGTGATAACTATTAAAGAACTTGCAGTATTATATTATAGAGTTTTAGATAAGACTTATGTTTTTGAAAATAATAAGAAAGCAACTACACTTGATACTACTTTAGGTATTCCAACACTTGTTAATTATGTTCCAAGTGATATTGAAGAAAGCTTAATAAAAAAATTAAGTGGAATAAATAAAGATATTCTATATAAAGTAAGTGAAATAGAGTACTCGCCAGATATAAAAAATGAAAAAGTTATAGATAAGAATAGATTTTTACTTAGAATGAATGATGGTAATTATGTTTATATTAATTTAGCAAATATAAATAATTTAAATAAGTATGAAGAAATTTATGCAACCCTTAATGAAAATGAAAAAGGAGTTCTTAATTTAGATAGTTCTAGTAATAATGGTATAGTATTTCAAACGTTCGAATTACTTAAAAAAAAGGAAGAGATGCAAAATGAATTATCAGAATGAATTAGATAATTTAATTAAAAGTTTAGATTATAAACCAACTTTACTTCTTCATAGTTGTTGTGGACCATGTTCTACGGAAGTTTTAACTTATTTGGCACCATTTTTTAATATTACAGTTTTATATTATAATCCAAATATTGAACCTTTCGAAGAGTATTTAAAAAGAAAAAATGAACAAATAAGATTTATTAATGAATTTAAACATGATAATATCAAATTTTTAGATTGTGATTATGAAAATGAAGTATTTCATGAAAATGTTAAAGGGCTAGAAAATGAAAGAGAAGGTAAAGCTAGATGCCCTGTATGTTTTAGAGTAAGACTTGATTATACTGCTAGAAAAGCTAAAGAGTTAAACTTTGAATATTTTGGCACAACACTTACTGTAAGTCCTCATAAAAATAGTAAACAAATTAATATTTTAGGTGGCATTATTGGAGATAAATATAATGTAAAATATCTATTTAGTGATTTTAAGAAAAAGGATGGTTATAAGAAAAGTGTTGAACTTGCTAAAAAATATAATTTATATCGCCAAGATTATTGTGGGTGTTTATATGGCAAAAATAATATGGATTAACTATTGATTTATTAATTAAATTTTAGTATAATGAATACATGAAGAGAAATCTTCATATAATAAAAAAAGGAACATTCGGTATCTCGAATGTCTACCTAAAGTTTTTTAGATTGACATTTGCCTATTGGCAGATGTCTATTTTTATCACTAATAGCATTAAAACTATTAGTAATATTATAATACATAATCTGTTAAGAAATTTAATTATATAAACTCTTTTCTTCATATGCATTCCTCCTCTCAATAAGCCCAAAGCCCCTGAAAGAAGGTAGACATCCGGATACTTCATATTCCATGGTAATTACTATAACAGATATACTCACGATAATCAAGTGTTTATTGTAAATTTTTAATAAATGTTTTCTTTAAAAAAATAGCATCATTTTAACTTGACAAATAATAACAAAAATTGTTATAATGAACGAAGAAAGATGAGATAAAATTATTAACATTATTATCAGCTTAAAGAGTTTTGTTATATAAATTCTCTTCTTTATTCCTCTTATGTGAGGATAAGTTATTATTAAGTGGACACTTTAATGTCTACCTAAACATAGTTAAGCGACATTTGCCTAGTGGCAGATGTCTATTTTTAAAATATAAATACATTTTATGTTTTAAAAATGTTTTGTATAGTCTGTTAGTTTATAGCTGTTAAAATCATATCATAATAGCATATATATGCCAAATTTCTTAAGATTTTTTGTGTATTTTTTCTTTAAAAAAAATTAGGCTTGTGTTATAATATTTTGACAGAGGTTTTAAGTATGAAATTAAGTGAAGTAGATAGAACAAAATTAAGTCCAATGATGGCTCAATACATGGAAATTAAAGACCAGTATAAAGAAGAACTTGTTTTTTATCGTCTTGGGGACTTTTATGAAATGTTTTTTGATGATGCTTTAATTGCATCACGTGAGCTAGAGCTTACTTTAACTGGTAGAGTAGCAGGACTTGAAGAAAGAGTACCAATGTGTGGTGTTCCCCATAATAATGTTAAGCCATATATTGAAAAATTAGTAAATAAAGGTTATAGAGTAGCAATATGCGAACAACTTGAAGACCCTAAAACAACTAAAGGTATGGTTAAAAGAGGAATAGTTGATGTAATTAGTAAAGGAACAATTGCTGATAATGATCTTTTAAATGATAAAGATGCATCTTACATAGCAAGTATATTATTTTTTAATGATAGTATTTTATTAACCATTCTTGATATTTCAACTGGATATTTAGCAAGTATGTCTATAGAAAATAATGAAGATGCCTTAATTAATGAAATACTTGGTCTTAATTTAAAAGAAGTCATTTTTGTAGATAATTTAAATACAGCATTAATTGATTTACTTAAAAATACATATAACATTGAAGTTACGATAAGTCATGAGTTTTTGTGGGATAAATATGAATATTTGTTTAGCACAATTAGTGATGCTAGAGTTAAAAGTGGTGTTGCTCATTTATTTTATTATCTTGACCATCGCCAACTTAAAGATTTAAGCCATATTAATAAAATAAATTACATTAAGAAAAATGACTATCTTGAAATGGATATTCATAGTATTCGTAATCTAGAGCTAGTGGAAACTCTTAGACTTAAAGAAAGAACATATTCTTTAATATGGCTTTTAGATAAATGCAAAACTGCCATGGGAAGTCGTAAACTTAAAAGTTGGATGCTAAATCCTTTAAAAAACAAAGATGCTATTAATGCTAGATACGATAAAATAGAAAAGTTAAATAATGAATTTATATTAAAAGATGAATTAAAAAATCTATTATATGAAGTTTATGATATTGAAAGATTATCTGGTAAAGTAATAAATGGTTCATTAAATGCCAGAGATTTAATACAGTTAAAAAAGAGTATTGGTGTTTTACCAGAAATTAAAAAAATAATTGAAAAACTTGGATTTGATTATGATATTGTTACTCATGAAAAGATATTTGAACTTTTAGAAAAGTCTTTAGTAGAAGAACCACCAATATCTATTAAAGAAGGTTATATGATAAAAACTGGATTTAATAGTGAACTTGATGAACTAAGAGAAATTCGTAGTGGGGGAAAAGACTTTGTAGCAGCTTTCGAAGCTAAAGTAAAAGAAGAAACTGGTATAAAAAGCTTAAAAGTTGGATTTAATAAAGTATTTGGTTATTTTATTGAAATACCAAATGGTAGTAAAAATCTAGTAAAAGAAGAATATCATTGGGAAAGAAGGCAAACCCTAACTAATTGTGAAAGATATATTTCACCAGCCTTAAAAGAAAAAGAAAGCATGATACTTAATGCTGAAGAAAACATTATTGATCTAGAATATAAATTATTTTGTGATATAAAAGAAATAGTTAAAAAGGAAGTGCCTAGCTTAAATAAAACAGCTGATGCTTTAAGTGAAATTGATGCATTAACATCACTTTCTGTTTGTAGTGAAGAATATAGTTTAGTAAGACCTATACTTATAAATGACCATATAATAGATATTAAAAATGGTAGACACCCAGTTGTAGAAGTTGTAAGTAAATCCGAATATGTACCAAATGATTGTGTAATGGATAATGGCATAAACACTTT
>CADBRL010000111.1 GCA_902797105.1 uncultured Erysipelotrichaceae bacterium | reverse complement strand
TATAAAAATAACAGACAAGCTTTAGTAGATATAATGTACGAAATATTAGAAGATCTAAACTTATTTAGTGAAAAAGATGAAATCAACTGTAATTTAGACAAATATCAAAACAAAAGATGTAAGTACGATGACATAGACCCGTTTACATTTATGAATAGATTAGCTCTATACTCAAATGAAAATAGAAAGAAGTTTATCAAGTTATTTGCTGATAAAACAAAAATAAATTTAGAAATACCTAAAGATTTTGATGGAGTTCCAACAGTTAATGCTCAAAAATCAGCCATGGTTCAATTTAAAGATGATCGTGATGAGAATGATATTGATGAATTTTGGGCATTTTTTGAAATAGCTTTAGAATTTCCTAAAAATCCCAATTTAAAAGAAGTGTTTATAAAGTATTATGACATTTTATTAAATAAGCCAAATTGTGGATACAATATATCTTCGTGTTTATTTAGAATGGATGCAAAAAATTACTTCAGTTTAGATAGTACAAATAGATCTTATCTTGCAGATAAATTAAATTTAGTTATAAAAGAATATCCAAGTGGAGAAAAATACTTAGAAATTCTTGAAAAGATAAATGAATATTTGAAAAATTCAGGTGACTATAATTCATATGCTGAATTATCCTACGAAGCATGGAAAGAAAGCAGAAAAAATAAAACTGAAAATCGTAAAGAGTTATTAGATACAATGCACAATAAAGACGATAGAAAAAAAAGATATTTTTGGTTAAATGCTAATCCTAAAATATGGAGCTTTTCAGAAATAAAACCTGGTGAAACTATTGAGTATAATTCATACAACGAGAATAATAATAAACGAAGAATTTTTCAAAGGTTTGAAGAAGCTGAAGTTGGTGATGAAGTAATAGCATATGAAACAACACCATCAAAAGCCATCGTTGGAATTTGTAAAGTGGATAAACCTCTTAAAAATAATGCAATAACTTTTAAAAAAGTTGAACATTTTTCTCATCCAATTTTATTTAAAGATATAAAAGATTTACCAGAATTACAAAATATGGAATACTTTAAAAATAATCAAGGATCACTTTTCAAGTTAACAAATGAAGAATATAACATTTTAATGGATATTATCAGAGAAGAAAATCCGATTGTTAAAAAGACATATGAAAAATATAATAGTGATGACTTTTTAAATGATGTATATATGAGTAAAATACAATATGAAGAAATAAAAAGTATAATTATAGAAAAACAAAATATAATTCTTGAAGGCTCTCCGGGAGTAGGAAAAACATATATGGCTAAAAAATTAGTATATTCTTTAATTGGTGAAAAAAATGATGATCAAATTGAAATGATAGAGTTTCATCAAAACTATTCTTATGAAGATTTTATCGAAGGATATAGACCAAATGAAGATGGTAAACTTGAAATAGAAAAAGGAATATTTTTTCAATTTTGTTTAACTGCGGAAAATAATCCTGACAAAGATTTTTATCTTATAATTGATGAAATAAATCGTGGAAACTTAAGTAAAATATTTGGAGAATTACTAATGCTTATCGAAAAGGATAAAAGGGAAACAACTGTTACTTTAGCATACTCCAAAGTAAAGTTTAAAGTGCCAAAAAATCTATATTTAATAGGCTTAATGAACACAGCTGACAGAAGTATAGCTATCATAGATTATGCTTTAAGAAGAAGATTTTCTTTCGTAGATATAATGCCTGCGTATGAAAATGAAAAGTTTAAAGACTATGTTGCATCATTTAATAATGAAAAGTTAAATAGAATAATTAAAACAATAAAAGGTTTGAACAAAGAAATAAGTAATGATGTATCACTTGGTGAAGAATTTATGATAGGGCATAGCTACTTTTGTAATTTAACAAAAGAAAATTTAGATAATAAAATAGATTTAATAGTAAAATACGAAATTAAACCACTTTTAAAAGAATATTGGTTTGATAATAAAGAAAAATTAGATGAGTGGAAGAAAAAACTAGAAGGTTAATATGAATTCAATACAAGTAAAAAATATTTATTGGATGATAACCTATGCTTTGAATGTTATTGATGATAAAGGTATAAAAAATATTAGCACCGAAACATTTGAAAATATCTACGATTTATGTGCAAGTCTAATGTCTTTGGCTTTATCTAAACAAGTTAAAAGAGGACTCGATAAATCATATATTGTAAAAAAAGATAATTTATCATGTGTAAAGGGCAAAATACTAATTAGAGAAACTCTTCTTTCTAATAATAAAAGTAAGATATATTGTGAATATGATGAGTATAACGAAAACTCATATCTAAATAAAATTGTTAAAACAGCATGCGTTTATCTTTTGAAGTCGAATAAAATAATAGATAATAAAAGAGCAATTAAATTAAAAAGATATTTACTGTATCTAAGTAATATAGACACAATAAATATCAAACTAATTAATTGGAATCGCATTAATTTTAATAAGAATAATGTATCATAAAAGATTTTAGTAAATATTTCATATTTAATTATTAATGGTTTATTAG
>CADBRL010000110.1 GCA_902797105.1 uncultured Erysipelotrichaceae bacterium | reverse complement strand
CCGGATGGTGCGAGTAATAAATTATTCCGGTCGACAATGTTTCTCGCTCCCGGATGGTGCGAGTAATAAATTATTCCGGATGAAAATTTTAAAAACTCAACAAAATGTATTGAGTTTTTTTGTGGCTTATGCTATAATTGATTTGTCAAAGGGGGAGAAAACAATAATGAAAGTTAAAACAGGTTATTTATATCATATCAAAGATGAGTTTTTTGATTTAGTTGAAGATAAAAATCTTATGACAAATCATGAAAGAGGGAGGACAAGACCAACATATTTTACTGTAAAAGATGATGATATTCTATGGTTCATTCCATTAAGTAGTAAAGTTGAAAAATACAAAAGAATACGTGATAAAAAAATAAAAAAATACGGAGAATGTAACACTATTTTAATTCAAAAAATTCTAGGACAAGATACAGCAGTGTTAATACAAAATGCTTTTCCTACTTTAGAAAAATATATAGATCATGTTCATTTAACTGAAAATGGTAAACCTGCTAAAGTAATTGAGTATATTAAGAAAGAAATTTTGCTAAATTTTGAAAAAGTCTTAAAATTGAAAAAAATAGGTATAAATTTATTTTTAGCTGATGTTGATACAGTTGAAAAAAAGATGAAGATAGAACAGGAAAAAGACTCTGAACTTGTTTATAATTAATACGAAGATAAAAAAATTTTAAATGATATCACATGAAAATGTTAATCGCTTACCGGTGGTGCGAGCAATAAGTTATCCGGTGCGAGTATGTTAATCGCTTACTGGTGGTGCGAGCAATAAGTTATCCAGTATGAAAATGTTATAAATTGTATAATAGAAAACTATTGAGTTTTTTATTTAAAATTATAAAATTTATAATAGCAATAAAACAAAGCAGCAATTTGCTTGACATAGTAGCTATTCCAGTGTATAATTTAGGTGTACTTGAAAAAGTATAACAGAAAGTGTTTCTCGCTTCCGAGTAGCGCGAGTAATAAATGATCTCGATCGGTAATGTTTCTCACTAACGGGTGGTGTGAGTAATAAATAATCCAGTTGTTTGCTCAATCTAAACATGTTGAGCTTTTTATTTTGTATTTTTAACAAATAAATGTTTGCTTTTAATGCATGCATATGATATTATATTAATAGGTGGTTATAATGGTTTATTTAAAAGAATTTAGTCTAGTTAGTGAAAATAATGAAAATATTATTTTAAGTGAAGAAAAAAGAACATATTTTCATAATCAATATCCATTTAGAATATTTCCTAAAAAGGAATTTAAAGATATTAAATTTAGTGATGTAACTATACTTTATGGTGGTAATGGTTCTGGGAAATCAACAATTTTAAATATAATTGCTAATAAACTTAATTGTGATGGATCATTTGGGGTACATGGAGAAATGATGATGAAATATTTGGAACATTGCAAGTTTGAAACATCTATGGAATATTTTGAAGAAGCTAAGATAATACGAAGTGATGATGTATTTGATTATATATCTAATATAAGAAGAATAAATAATCGAGGATTTAGTCAAAGAGAAATGTCATTTAGGGAATACTTTGATAATAAAGATAAAACGATTGATGATATGAATGACTATCAAAATTTGAAAAATTCAATTGATGCTAAAAGAAAAAGTGCATCAAATTATGTTAGAAGTAGAGTATTTGATAAAGATGTAAAAGAACAATCTAATGGAGAATCTGCCCTTATGTATTTTGTATCTGAAATAAAAGAAAATAGTTTATATTTACTTGATGAACCTGAAAATAGTATGTCTGCAGCGATGCAACTTAAACTTACTAAATTTTTAGAAGAATCAGCAAGATTCTTTAATTGTCAATTTATTATTGCTACTCACTCACCATTTTTACTTGGTATGACTGGTGCCACAATATATGATTTAGATAGTGTTCCTCCTACACAAAAAAACTTCTGGGAACTTGAAAATATGAAACTATATTATGACTTTTTTAAACAAAACTCAGCAAAATTTGAGCAAAAATAAATTTTCACATTTCTATCACATTTTTTTCACATTCAATTGTTAATATTAGTTGTAGAGGTTTTCGGGAAAGACATTTTTGTTTATTAATCATTAACTCTTTTACAAACCTTTCTATAATATAAATTATAGTCTTATAGTTCCTACAATATTAAGTATTAAAGTTTTCTTTTAAAAATATAAACAAATATAATACTGTTGTTGAGTACCTTAAGAAAATCTCTACATGGATGCCTTTTAGCATCCTTTTATATTGCAATTTTTTTTGAATTTTGATAAAATTAGTGTGAGTTAATTATATAAGTGGGTGAATTTATGGATAATAATACAACTATATTTAATGTCAAAGAATTAAGACAAGAACTAATACTTATGACTATTAATGAAGTAATTGAAGCAATGGAGTTTAAAGGATATAATGCGACTAATCAATTAGTGGGTTATCTTGCAACTGGTGATATAAATTATATTACAACTTTTAATCATTCAAGAAGTAAATTATCTAAATTTGATAGAACTGAAGTATTGATGGCAATTATTAATTCTTATTTGGGTAAATAATGAGATACTTGGGTTTAGATTTAGGAACCACAACATGTGGTGTTGCTATTAGTGATAAAACAAATACTTTAGTAAGTCCCCTTAAACTTATAAAATTTGCTCGTGAAGATTATGATGAAGCTTTAAAAGAAGTGCTTTCTATAATAAAAGAAAAATCTATTGATGTGGTTGTGTTAGGACTACCTAAAAATATGGATAATACCATGGGTTTTGCTGCAGAAAGAAGTTTAAATTTTAAAAAGAGCCTTGAAGAAGAAAACATAAAAGTAGAACTTCAAGATGAAAGACTTACATCTGTGGAAGCTATAAATATTATGAAAAATAATGGTCTTAAACAAATAAATAAAAAGAATAAAACTGATATAATATCAGCAACTTTAATACTTGAAGCATATTTAAAGAAGGTAAATTATGGTAAATAAACTAATAATTGATAATAAAAATAAAGATACATATAAAATAATTATGAAAGTATCTACGGATGATGGGGAATATCTTATATATACTAAAGATGAATTAAATAATATCGGAGATACAATTTGTTATGCGGGAAAATATGAATTAGATGATGGAATGCAAAAAATATTGCCAATAGAAAGTGCAGAAATGCTTGAAAACTTAGATGAAATATTTAGACAAATAATAATGTTATTAAATAAAAAGGAAAGTAGTGATTAGATGAAAAAAAATAAAAAATTAATTGTGATACTTAGTGTAATTGTGGGTTTAATTTTAATGGGTGTAGTAACCATTGTGATTTTACTTAGTCCAGTTAGTAAAAGCAGTGATATTGTGGAATTTACTGTAAAAAAAGGTGAAGGTAAAGAAAAAATAGTAGATAATTTAAAAGATGCAAAACTTATTAAAAGCAAATATGCAACATTTGTGTATATAGTTTTATCAGGTAAAAAGAATTTACAAGCTGGTAGTTATGAGTTTTCACGTAATATGAGTGTTAAAGATATTATAACTAGTTTAAGTACTGGTGATATAGTAAATGTTAAAAAAGATGAAGTAAGAATTACTTTTAAAGAAGGAGATACTTTAAAGAAATTTGTTACGATGGTAGCAAATGAAACAAATATTGATTATGATGGAGCTATAAAAAAGCTTAGTGATAAAGCATATTTGAAAGGTTTAATAGCTGATTATTGGTT
The DNA here is from genome assembly GCA_902797105.1 of uncultured Erysipelotrichaceae bacterium. Classification (GTDB taxonomy): domain Bacteria; phylum Bacillota_I; class Bacilli_A; order RF39; family UBA660; genus Onthocola_B. Next base: position 9,383 of record CADBRL010000110.1, on the reverse strand, counting down.
CTTAACTGATGATATACTTGACGAAGATATATATTTTCCTTTAGAAGGTTATTTATATCCTGAAACATATATTTTCTATAAAGAAACAAGTATAGAACAAGTAATAAGAAAAGTACTTAATGTAACAAATGAAAGATTAGAACCGATTAAAAGTAAAATAGAAAATAGTAAATATAATATTCATGAACTATTAACTATTGCAAGTATTGCTGAAAAAGAAGCAAATACAAATAGTGATAGAGCAATGGTTACACAAGTTATTTATAAGAGATTAGGACTTAATATGGCACTTGGAATGGATGTTACAAGTTACTATGGAGTTCAAAAAGAAATGACTGAGGCTATAACACAACTTGACTTAAATGATAAAAACCCTTATAATACTAGAGTTACTACATTTATTGGACTTCCTGTTGGACCTATTTGTAATCCATCTATTGGAAGCATAAATGCAGCATTAGAACCAGCTGATACTGACTACTTATATTTTGTGGCTGATATTAATACTGGTAAAGTATATTTTGCTAAAACAAATGAAGAATTTAATGTTTTAGTTAAAAAATATGTAAAGCAAAGGTGAATAACATGAAAGAACAAATATTAGAAATGGAAAATTATGCACTTGAGCATAATGTACCAATTATTGAGAAGAAATCTATAGCATTTATTATGAAATATATCAGAGATAATGATATTAAAAATGTCTTAGAAATAGGTAGTGCAATTGGATATTCTGCAATACTTATGGCATCATCTAATCAAGAAACTGTGGTTACAACAATTGAAAGAGATGAAACCAGATATATGGAATGTCTTAAAAATGTTAAAAAATGTGGCATGGATAAAAAAATTAATGTTGTATATCAAGATGCATTAGAGCTTAATTTATCTGAAGATTTAAGATACGACTTAATATTTATCGATGCAGCTAAAGGACAATATACAAGATTTTTTGAAAAATATAAAAATTTCTTAAATCCAAATGGTGCTATTATAACCGATAATATTAAGTTTCATGGCTATGTTGGTGAATCAAATAAATTAGATAAAGGTAACTTAAAAAGTTTAGTGGAAAAAATAGAAAAATATATTGAATTTTTAAAGACAAATACTGAGTTTGACACAGAGTTTTATGATATTGGTGATGGACTTTCAGTAAGTACTTGGAAACATGAATAAACTTGTTACGGTTACAAATAAAAATTATATAAATAAATTAAAAAAAGAGGATGTAACGCTTGTTTATCCTCTTAGATTTTTTTCCACTGGTTATGAAGAATATTTTGATATAAATGATATAGATGATTTTGCTTTAATAAATAGAATACTTACTGATAGTGATCTAGATAAACTAGAGGTAATGCTTAAAAATAGTCATGTAAAAGGGATTATATTTGATGATTTAGGTATTCTTGATGTAATAAAGAATTTAAATATAACTAAAATACTTTTACTTGATCATATAGCTAATAATAGTAAATCTTTAAATTATTATCTAGAATATGTAGATAGTGTTGTAGTATCTAGTGATTTAAGTAAGGAAGAAATTAAATTAGTTGTTAAAAATGCAAATAAAAAAGTAGTTATTTATGCTTTTGGACTTAAAGCACTTATGTATTCAAGAAGAAATTTAGTTACTAATTATGAAAAACACTTTAAAATAGAAGAAAATAATATATTAGATGCAAGCATTAATAATAAATATTTTAAATTTATTGAAAGTAAGGAAGGGACTAAAGTGTATGCTTATCCATATTATAATGCTTTAGAATTACTTGATTTAGATAATGTTTTATACTTTTGGTATGATCCAATTCTTTTAGATATTGATAATATTATAAAAGTTCTTTATGGTGATACAAGTAATATTGAGACAAGTTCTTTATTTTTAGATAAAAAAACTGTATATAAAGTAGGTGATTTAGATGCCTGAGTTACTCGCACCCGCTGGGGATTTTGAAAAAATGAAGTTTGCTTATCTTTATGGTGCAGATGCTATTTATTGTGGTGGGCAAAATTTTAGTTTGAGAGCTAATGCTAAAAACTTTAGCTTAGAAGAACTTAAAGAAGCTGCAGAGTATGCCCATAGTTTAAATAAGAAAATATATGTTACTGTTAATATTGTATTTCATGATGATGATTTAAATGGTTTAGAAGATTATTTAAAATATTTAGACATCATTCATATTGATGGCATTATTGCAAGTGATATTACTGTAATTAAGGCTTGTCAAGAGTTAAAGTTAGGTTTAAGTGTATGTTTATCTACGCAAGCTAGTACTTTAAATAGTAGAGCTGTGAGATTTTGGCAAAAACTTGGAGTTACACGTGTAGTTCTTGCTCGTGAAGCATCTCGTGAAGATTTAATTAATATTTCTAAAACTGGTATTGAAATTGAAACATTTATTCATGGTGCTATGTGTACTTCTTTTAGTGGCAAATGTGTTTTATCAAATTATATGACTAATAGAGATTCAAATCGTGGAGGATGTGCTCAAGTTTGTCGCTGGGAGTTTGATACTGATAATGGTATTAATTTAAGTATTATGCCTAAGGATTTAAATATGGTACCATTTATTAAAGACCAAATTGATTTAGGCGTTGCTTCCTTTAAAATAGAAGGAAGAATGCGCTCTATTTATTATGTGTCAACTGTACTTCTTGCCTATAGAAGAATGATTGATGCTGCTTTAAATGGCTCGCTTACTTTGGAAAAAGAAAATTACTATTTAAAAGTTTTAAATAGATGTGCAAATAGAGAGTCTACACCTCAGTTTTTTGATAAATTACCTGGGGAAAATGAACAATATTGGAATGGTAGAACTGAAGTTTCTAATCAAGATTTCTTAGGACTAGTTTTAGATTATGATAAGAATAGTAAACTAGTTACTTTAGAAGTTAGAAATTATTTTGAAAATGGTTATGAAGTAGAGTTTTTTGGACCAAACCATGAAACATTTAGTTATACTATTAATACAATATATGATGATAATAATGAAAAAATAAATGTTTGCAATCATCCTAAAAGTATTGTTAAATTGCCGGTAGATAAATACTTAGATAAAAATGATATGATGAGATTAAAAATGATTGACAAACCGGATAATTTATAGTATGATTATGAACTGTAAAAATAAATTAAAAAGGAGATAAAAATATGAAAAAAGAAAATACATTTATTATGACTGCTGAAGGTTTCTTAGAAGCTGAAAGTGAATTAAATGAACTTAAAAATGTTCGTCGTCCAGAAGTAATTAAAGCATTAAAAGAAGCTAGAGCACTAGGGGACTTATCAGAAAATGCAGATTATGATGCAGCTAGAAATGAACAAGCTATAATTGAAGCTAAAATTCAAGAACTTGAATATAAACTAGAACATGCTGAAATTATTGATAATAAAGGCAAAAATGAAGTTAGTTTAGGTTCAACCGTTACAATAAGCTATGATGATGGCGAAGAAGAAGAATATAAAATAGTAGGTTCAATGGAAGCTGATCCATTTGATAATAAAATATCTAATGAATCACCTCTAGGTATAGCTCTTCTTAAACATAAAATTGGTGATGCAGTTGAAGTTGCTAGTCCAAATGGTGGATATACAATAAAAATTGTAAAAATAGCTTAAATTCTAAGGAATTAAGCTTATTTTCTTGTAAAATAAGTGAAGTTATATTATAATAGAGTAGTTAAGGAAGGAAGTATTTATGAAAAACGTACATGAAGTTGAAATTAAACTTGAAAATGAATGGGTATCTGCTTTAGATGCTGTATTTAAAAAGAAAAACAAAGAAGTTAAAATTGATGGTTTTAGAAAAGGAATGGCAAGTAAAGAAATTTATTTAAAACATTTTGGTATTGAGTCATTATATGCTGATGCAATTGATGCTTGTATAAGTGTTGCATATAAAAAAGCATTAGATGCTGAAAAATTAATACCAGTTATTGAACCACAAGTTGATGTTACTGGAATTAGTGATACAAATGTTATTTTTAAATTTACAATTATTACTAAACCAGAAGTTACTCTAGGGGATTACAAAAACTTAAAAGTTAAAAAAGAAGAAGCTAAAGTAACTGATGAAGAAGTTGAACATGAAATTGAACATATGAGAAGTCATATGGCTGATGTTGTTGTTAAAGAAGATGGCACTGTTGTAAAAGGTGATACTGCAGTTATTAGCTTTACTGGTGTAGTTGATGGTAAAGAAGTTGAAGGTGCTAAAGGAGAAAATTATCCTCTAGAAATAGGAAGTCATTCATTTATTCCTGGTTTTGAAGAAGGCGTAGTAGGAATGAAGGCTGGAGAAACTAAAGAATTAAATCTTAAGTTCCCAGAAAACTATGTTGAAGAATTAAAAGGTAAAGAAGTAACTTTTACTGTTACAGTAAATGAAGTTAAAACAAGAGTTTTACCTGAAATTAATAAGGATTTCTTTGAAGATCTAGGATATGAAGATGTTAAAGATGAAGCTGGTTTAAAAGCTAAAGTTAAAGAAGAATTAGTTCATGAAAAAGAACATCATTTAGAAGATGAATTTATGGATAAAGTTTTAGAAGCTGCAGCTAAAAATATGAAAGTAGAAATTAATCCTGAAATCGTAGATGAAGAAGTTCATAGAATGATTAATCAATATGCTGAACAATTAAAAATGCAAGGTATGGATTTTAATGAATTTATGAAAATAACTGGTACTAAAGAAGAAGATTTACATAAGCAAATGGAACCAGAAGCTGAAAAACGTGTTAAATATCGTTTCATGTTAGAAGCTATTGCAGAAAAAGAAGATTTAAAATTCACTAAAGAAGAAGTTGAAGCTAGAGCTAATGAAATTGCTGCATCTTATGGTGTAGATAAAGCTGAACTTTTAAAAGCTTATGGTTCAATGGATGTTATTGAATATGATATGAAGATGCATAAAGCATTAGAAATATTAAAAGAAAATAACTAAGAGGCTTGAGAAAGCCTTTTTTCTTTGCATAAAAAAAAGACATTTAGTCTCTGACTAAATGTCTAACCATATACAAGGCAGGCATTCAACGTATCAAATTGAATGTTTCTTATTTTATGCAAACTTTATTTGCTAAATATATATTAACGTTTTTAAAATAATGTGTCAATATAATATAGCTAAAAATATCAATAAAAATAATGAAATGTAGTAAAAAAATAAACTTAAAATATGTTTATAATGCTTGCTTTATTCTAACGCCTATGATATACTTTTCTCATAGGAAATAATTCAATTGTTGAGTGTCTGCCAAATCTTATTATTTTAATTAATAGAGAGGAGGCTTGATACAATGAAGAATAAGACCTTTATTTTAAGAGTACTTGACTTTATTTGTACCATTTTATTCCTAGTTATTTTACTAATAACTATAATAAAAAAATGACACTTAGTCAAAGACTAAATGTCTAAACATTTTATAAGGTAGACATTCAACGCTTCAAAATTGAGTGTTTCCTATTTTAATTTATGCAAATTTCCTTTGCTATATACATAATAGCATAACTATTAATTTTTGTCAAATAGTTCTTTGCTTTAAAATATAGCTTAATATTTTAGATAATATAAGCAATTATACCAGCAACTACACTTGCTACCATGATTAGAAGCATAATCCAAACTACGATTTTTTGTGCTTTTTTATTCAAAATAATTCACCACTTTCTTTTGTTTATATAAATAATTTATCATAATTTTAATAAATTTGCAATATAATTAAGTGGTGATAGAAATGTGGACAAGCTTAAGTAAGAAATTATATTTATTTATGGGTATTGTTTTAGTTATAGGTATTATAACTGGAGTAGTTTTTGTTATTATGTTAGATGAAGCTACGAAAGAAATATTATTTTTGAATATAAATAACTTTTTACAAAGTTTTGATGCAAGTAATATTAGTATATTAATGCAACATTTAGTAATACTTTCTACATTACTCATATTAAGTATCTTTTTGATTGGAGGACCACTTGTTATATTCTTTATGTTTTATAACGGATTTACCATAGGCTTTATAATAAGTTCTATTACATGTATATTTGGTATTAAAGGAATGCTATTCGGAGTATTATATGTAATTATAAGTAAATTAGTATTTGTAGTATTATTTATTATATTTAGTGTTAATTTATTTAAGATAGTTAAATGTGTAATAGATTATTTAGTTTATAAAAAAAGTAATAAAGAGTCTTTAATTATGTTTATGAAAAGGAGTATAGTTTTTATTGGTATTATTATGATTAGTGATATAATTTTATATTTTGGTGGAGTTAAACTCATAAATATCTTTAATTTTCTAATAAAATAAGTTATAATATTTACGTGATGTTTATGAAAAAAGTAATTATTGGAATATCTGGAGGAGTAGATTCTGCGGTAGGAGCTCTTCTTTTACAAAAACAAGGCTATGAAGTTGAAGGCCTTTTTATGCGTAATTGGGATAGTAATATTAATAATGATTTTTTAGGAAATCCTAATGATTTTAATGATATATGTCCTCAAGAAAAAGATTATAATGATGCTTTAGAATTATGTAACAAATTAGGTATTAAGCTTCATAGAATAGATTTTATTAAAGAATATTGGGATTATGTATTTACTTACTTTCTAGAAGAATTAAAAAAAGGAAGAACACCAAATCCAGATATGTTATGTAATAAATTTATTAAGTTTGATTTATTTATTAAAGAAGCTAAAAGATTAGGGGCAGATTATATTGCAACAGGTCATTATGCAAGAATGGAAGATGGCAAACTTAAAAGGGCAGTTGATTTAAATAAAGATCAAACTTACTTTTTGGCAGATGTTAAAAGAGAAGCTTTAAATAATGTTTTGTTCCCAGTTGGTGATTATACAAAACCTGAAATTAGAAAGATTGCTGAAGAAAATAACTTAAATGTTGCTCATAAGAAAGACTCAACCGGTATTTGCTTTATAGGTGAGAGAAACTATCAAAAGTTTATTGAAAATTATTTAAGACCTAATCCTGGTGACATTGTTGATGTTGATACTAAAGAAATTATTGGAAGACATACAGGTCTTATGAATTATACAATTGGTCAAAGAAGAAATGTTGGCATAAGTGGAAATCTAGAGCGACATTATGTATGTGGAAAGAATGTAGAAAAGAACATACTTTATATAGCTTTTGGTGAAGATAATAAATACCTAATGAGTGATGAATGTATTATAGATAATGTTAATTTTATAAGTAGTTTAAGGCCAACTTTTTGTACAGCTAAATTTAGATATAGGGATCAAGACCATGCAGTTGAACTTGAATACTTAGATGATGGCAAAATTAGAGTTAAATATCCTGAGAAAGTTAAGGCTGTTACTCCAGGTCAAGCATGTGTTTTATATCTTGGTGAAGAATGTCTTGGCTGTGGTTTTATTGAAACATTAAAAAATAATGATGAATATTTATGGTATTTACACAATTAATCTTGATTTTTAGTGTTAAGTTATGTATAATTGAACTGTAAAGTTAAAGAAGGTAGTGATAAAAATGGATAGATTAAATGAATTATTACAAGAATTAGGGCTTTCAAAAGTTAAACTTGCAAAGTACTTGGGAGTAAGCCGTCAGATGGTATATAACTATTTAGTTTTAGATAGTTTAGATAAATGGCCTAAAGAAAAGAAAGTATTACTTTTACAACTTTTAGATATTAAAGATGGAAGTAAGAAAAGCATAGATAGTATTGTCGTTGATACTAATTATTTAATGGAAGTTGAAAAAAGACTTAATAGTGCAATTAAACAAACTAATAATATTGAAGCTTATATTGATATGAATGGTCTTACTAAAGATAATAAACATCTTTTAAATGATTTTATCTTTTTACTTAAAGAAAAGTTGGATGGTAATGATCCTGAAGCAAGTAGTGCAATTAGATATATGTATTATATGTTACAATCTATGGATAATGTTCCTGAGATTAAATATATAATGGGGTATATGGCTAAATCAAATTGTTTTATTAAACCAGAAGAATATAAATTTGATGAAGATAAGCAATTTATCTTTGAAGGAATACTTTATTCAGCATTAACACTTTATAATAATGGTGGTGCATCTAAAAGTAAACTAGCTGAAAGTCATAAGAGATTTATTCAAGAAATAGAACAAAAAAATGAAGAAAAATTAACTAGAACTCAACAACTTAGTACAGTTAAAATTCAAGCTCTAAGAGAACTTGGTTATAATGATATAAATACTGAAAATGCTGCAGAAGTGTTTGAAAAAATGGCAGAAATTCAAACTAGAAAAGTATAGAGGTTATTATGAAAAAGAAAGATAAGTTAATTGTATTTTTAAGTATTATAATTGTAATTTTAGTGGTGATTATATTAGTACTTCTTATAAAAAAAGGATTACCTATTAATTCTAAAAATAGTATGGTAATAGATGCTTATAAATATGTTAGTAATAGTAATTTAGAAAGATGTAATGGCTTAGTTATGTATAATAAAGATAAAGTTACAAAGGATACTTTAGAAAATACTACTAAAATATGTTTATCTTATAATCTTTTGGATGAAAATGGTGAAGAAGTAAAACTTGATAAAAATAAAAAAAATAATTTATGTACTTTAAAAGATGATATGGTATTTGCTTTAGATAATTATGAAGGAAATATATGTACTGTATCTAAAATAAATAAAGATGATGTACATAAAAAGTATAAAGAAATATTTGGGGAAGATCTTAAAAATGATGAAAGTTTTAAACTTGATAATGTAAGTGTATGTCATTATAGTGAAGGTTATTATTATTGTGGATTATCAGAAAAATATACTTATTCAATCGGGGGAGAACCTCACGTATATAGAACTATAAAGAATTCTTATAAAAAAGATGATAAATTAATTATATATGATTATTTCTTAAAAGTAATAAATGATGAATGCTATACAAGTTTTATGAGTAATGATAAGAATGATAAATGTAGTAAAAAATATGATGCTGAAAAAGATATTAATTATAGTTTTATGAGAAAATATGGTACTGTATATAAACATGTTTTTCAAAAAGATGGAGATAACTATTATTGGGTATCAAGTGAACAAAATTAATGTTATTTAAATAACCGGTACACTTTAAGTATACCGGTTTATCTATTTAATTTTTTGAGTATTTTTAAAATTTAATTTTACATAATTGTTTAAAATATCTTTGCCTTTTTTATTTACTAGTTCTTGAACAAATTCATCAACATTTGTTCCAGCTCCTTTTGGTATTTCTTTTCCTATTTCTTTACTCATTTTATACATTTCTCGTAAGAATATATATCTACTTATAATTGATGCACATGCAACACTTAAACATTGTTCTTCAGCTTTTGGTGTAAATGTTATGTTTGTTACTTTTTT
>CADBRL010000109.1 GCA_902797105.1 uncultured Erysipelotrichaceae bacterium | reverse complement strand
ATATTATCAAAATATTACTAAAATGTAAATATATTTTCAGAAATTTTACAATTATTTTGCTAAAATATTATTATTTAATTTTAAATCACACATTGTTACTGAGATAGCCAAAACTAGTAGACGTCATGCTTTTTCAATCAAAAAAAGAGCTTTATGCTCTTCCAGAATATTTTCCATCCTTAGTTGAAATTATAATTTTTTCTCCTTCATTTATAAATAAAGGAACTTTTACTACATAACCAGTTTCAATTTTAGCATCTTTACTTGCATTTGTTGCAGTATTACCTTTAACTGCTGGTTCTGTTTCTACTACTGTATATTCAACTTTTTCAGGTAATGTAATACCAATTATTTCTCCATCATAATTGTCAATATCGATTTCTAATCCTTCTTTAATGAAATTAACATTGTCACCTAAAACTGATGCAGGAAGTTCTATTTGTTCATAAGTAGCATTATTCATGAATACATAAGTATCTCCCATAGCATATAAATAACCAGCCTTAACTTTTTCAATATGAGCCTTAGTTATTTTAATATTGGTATTAAATGTATCTTCTGTAACTGCTCCAGTTCTTAAATTTCTTCTTTTAATTCTTACAAAAGCAGGTCCCTTTCCAGGTTTTACATGTTGAAATTCAACAATAGTATATAAATTACCATCCATGATAATTGTCATACCATTTTTGATATCATTAATATTAATATCCATATTTAATCCTCTTTTCTATTATTTCTTTTCTTTAGCAGCTACTGTCTTTCTACATTTTGGACAGTATCTATTTAATTCTAGACGGTCTGGAGTATTCTTTTTATTTTTACTAACTGGGCGTAATTCAAAACCACAAACAGAACATCTCATAGTTACTTCACTACGATTTTCCTTTTTTGCCATAATTATTCCTCCTCACTTAAATAATCTCTTCTAATTATACCAAAAATATAGTATTTTTCAACTAATTTAAATAAATTTTATCATTTTTACTTAAAAAAAACGATCTTTTTAACTATTTATTTCTTTATATATAAATCTATATTACCTTTCTGAGCTTCTTTAATAATATCAATCCATAAATCATTTATAACATTTCTTTCTTTTTTAGGATGTACTAAAAATCTAATTGTTAGCTCTATATGGTCTTCTTTATATTCTGTATATATAATTGGTTTTAAATTATTATAATAAATTCTATACATTCCACATGCTTCATCTATTGCTTTATCCATTTTCTTAGGTATAGATTTAATAACTTCATTTTTATTAACTATTTTCTCTAGTTTTTTCTTATTTTTATCTAAATCAGCTTCAAAATCAATATTTACAACCATTTCTGACCAAATATATTTGAATGCTGTTGTATAATTTTTTAGTGGTTCACTAAATATTTTAGAATTAGGTATATTTACAATAATACCACTACTTTGTTCACCATTAAGTCTATTACCAAGTTCTAATACTTTAAAACTCATACTACTTATTAAAACAACATCACCTTTTATATCATTAATTTCTATTCTATCTTCTACAACAAATGGTTTTGATACTTTAATATAAAGTCCAGCTATTAAATTAAGAATAACTTCCCTTAAAGCTATCGTAGCACCTGCAGATATAAAAGATATTATTGTAACTACATTTTTTAAATGACCTTCCCAAAGCACAAATATACTTAAAAAGATAATAATATTAGATATTACATTAAGTGATTGATTAAATTTAAATATATTTCTACTTGTGTGTTTATTTAAAGCATACATTTTACATATAATTTTACTTATAACTTTTAAACATATTATAATTATTATTGATATTATAACCAATATAAAATATTCATTATTTATACCAGTTACCCCCTTTAAATCATTTATAACATTATTCATTATATTCACCTCGTTTCTGCAAGAACCACTATAATAGCACAAAAAACAAATAATTTTTCAATAATAAAACCAATTTTACACATTTTATGTAAAATTGGTCTATATTTATTTTATTTTTTTAACTGATGCATCATATATTTCTTTAATTGTATTATCTAAAGTTTCTGTAAATTCTTCATCACTCATATTGACATTTAAGCCTTCAAGTAAAGCTCTTGAAAATGATGCAATCATTTTTTTATTTTGTTTTAATTTTTCACAAGCTAAGCTTCTTTCATAACCACCAGATAAAGCTACTATTCTCAAAACATTTTTATGGCGAAGTAAATCATTATAATAATTTGGAACTTCTGGAAGAGTAAATTTAAACATCAAATAATCTTCCTTTTTAGTTTTATCCAAATTTCGAAGAATTTCACTTCTCATAAATGTTTCAATTTGTTTTTTATTTTGAGCATGAATATCAACTTCTGGTTCAATAATAGGAATAAGTCCATGTGCAATTATTATTTTAGCTAAACTAAATTGTTGTTCAATTACCCTTTTTATACCATATTCATTATATTCTTTAATAACTGAACGCATTTTAGTTCCCACTATACCATAACTTTTAGCTTTTTCAAGTCTTTTTTCAAGATTTGGTATTTCTTTAAGCATTTGCATACCATCATCTTCTTCTTCAAGACCGACATCAATTTTTAGAAAACTTAGAATACCCTTATTTTCTAAATATTTAACAGTATTTATACCATCAATATCTCTTTTCATTGTATTTTCAAAAAGTATGACTCCAAAAATTCTATCATCAAAAGCTTCATTTGTAATAACTCTTGAACGCATCTTATGGATATAGTCAAACATCACTTCATCACTTGTAATTAATTCTTCATTAATACCATAATTTGCAAGTGTTTTTTTACTACTTCCACCACTTTGATCTAATGCTGCTATAAATCCTTTCTTATTTCTTAATTCATCAATTATTTCCATTTCTTGCCTCCATTTTTATTAATTTTGCATGAAGTACCACCCTATCATTTTCTTTATAACATGTTGATAAAGTTAGTATTTTATCTTCTTCATTTAAACTTACATCAAATTTAAGTTCACTTCTATCTTGAAGCATATTTAAAAAATTCACATATTTTTCATTATCATTAAAATTAATTTCCAAGTAATCACTTGTT
>CADBRL010000108.1 GCA_902797105.1 uncultured Erysipelotrichaceae bacterium | reverse complement strand
TTTAAGTCTAACTCTAGCATTGTTTATAAAATATTCATTTTCACCAGTTGAATAAACAATTCTTTTTATTTCTACTTCTTTAAAATCGCTATGTAAATAATGATCACTATTATCAAAAACTAAAGCAACCATAGCTCTTTTTTGAGCTTCTCTTGACTCACTTCCACTAAAAATACAATCAGTCATATTGTTTTGACCACGCAAAGACTTAACAGATTGTTCACCTAAAACCCATCTAACTGCATCAACAATATTACTTTTGCCACTTCCATTTGGTCCAACAATCCCAGTAATGCCAGGATTTATTTCTAAATCTAATTTATCTGCAAAAGACTTAAAGCCTTGTGCTCTAATACTTTTTAAATACATCTATTTCACCGCACTTTTTTTCAAAGCATCTAAAGCTGCATTTTGCTCTGCTTCTTTTTTGCTTTTGCCAATTCCCTTTCCATATACAATATCATCAATTTTTACTGCCATTTCAAATGTCTTATCATGAGCTTCACCATATTCATTTAATAAAACATATTCAAGTGAGCGTCTTGTTGTTTGCACTGCTTCTTGAAGCATTGTTTTATAATCTGTATTAAAATCTCTTTTTTCTTTTATATAAGGAATAATTATATCATCTAAATACTTTTTCACAACATCATAACCTTGATCAAGATATATAACTGCTGCAACTGCTTCAAAAACCTCAGCTATAATTGTATCATTTAAATTATGAATTTGCCCATGTCCAAGCCTAATACATTTATCAATACCAATATCACGAGAATAACATGCTAAAGCTTTTTCACAAACATAATTTGCTCTAATTTTAGTCATTTCTCCTTCTTTATAATCCGTATTTAAATAAAGATATTCACTAGTTACAGCTTCAAGTATAGCATCTCCTAAATATTCAAGTCTTTCATAATTTTCACAATTATGTTCATTTGAATAACTACTATGTGTAAGGGCTGTCTTTAAAAGTTCTTCATTATTAATTTTAATGCCCATGTTTTCTAAAAATTTCATAATATCATATCCATTTCTATACCATTATAACAAATTTTTTCTAATTTGAAAACATTTACAAACGAATAATTTTATAGTACAATTTATAAAGGTGATATATTTGAAAAAATTAATCATTTATTTGATACGTGGATATCAAGTTACAGCTCTTCATAGCCATAGTATGTGCCGCTTTACTCCGACTTGTAGTGAGTATATGATTGAAGCACTAGAAGCTTATGGTTTATGGAAAGGATTACTTCTTGGCATAAAAAGAATATTTAAATGTAATCCATTTGGTAAATTTGGTTACGATCAACTTAAAAAGGAAGGAAAAAATTTATGAAAAAAATATTTTTATTAATACTTAGTTTATTTTTACTAACAGGTTGTAGTTTAAAAAAGGATAATTTAGAAAATGCTACAATTTATACTACGATTTATCCAATCAAATACTTAACAGAATTTATGTACAAAGATTATTCAACAATTGAAAGTATTTACCCAGCTGGTGCAGATGTTACAACATATGAACTTACTGATAAACAAATAAAAAATTATGCTAAAGGAGATTTATTTATTTATAATGGTTTAAGTAATGAAAAGACTATAACTAAAAACTTAATTAATAAAAACAGAAATCTTCTTATCATAGATGTTTCAAATGGACTTTCATATTCTTTTGGTATTAAAGAATTATGGATGAGTCCAAATAACTACTTAATGCTTGCTAAAAACATCAAAGATTATTTAAAAGAATACCTAGAAAGTAAAATTATATCAGAATACGTAGATAAAAAATATAATGATTTATCAGAAATTTTATCAATAAAAGATGCTGACTTAAGGGCAATTGGCAAAGAAGCACAAAGCAAAGGCACAAATACTTTGGTGGTTAGTGATAATACTTTTAAATTTTTAGAAAATTATGGATTTAATATTGTATCTTTAGATGAAGAAACTTTAACTGAAGGAACACTTAATTCAATAAAAAATAATTTTAAAAAAGAAACTTATACAACAATATTTGTTTTAGATAATAATTATACTGATAATATTAATTCTATTGTAAATGATTATAAAGCAAAAACTATTGATGTTAAGTCAATGATTAATGTAGATAATAATGATAATGATGATTATTTAACTGTTATGCAAGATTTTATTGATAATATTAGAAATTTTTGCATTAGATAATTGACAAGAGTTTACTTTTATATTAAAATATAGAAGTAGCTTATGGAGTAGTACTCAAGAGGCTGAAGAGGGATCCCTGCTAAGGATTTAGGTCGGCGA
>CADBRL010000107.1 GCA_902797105.1 uncultured Erysipelotrichaceae bacterium | reverse complement strand
GCAAAAATGCTTGATATTATTAGTATAAATAGGTACAAATAGTATTGATAATACAATCAGTAATTTGCCATGTGGAAGTGGTAAGAAGTATAAAAATTGTCATGGAAAAAATCAATAAAATATAAATAAAGCCCTTAATTCAAGGGCTTTTTATTATACTTAAAATGTAATTAATTTTTGAATAAAGTGTTGAATTTTATACGAATCCATAATATAATAGAAAAAAGTATTTAGTACAATATATCAAAGTCAACTTGACTTTGATAGCATAATACTAAAAAGAAAGGAGATATAAAATGCAAAGATATGGGAAGACTTATGCTTCAAGAGATAAAAAAATATCACTTGAAAAGCTGACTCGGTGTAAGCCGGGAGGTAAGCATAGTCACGATTTTCTAAACACACACCAGGAAGATGCTTTACCATACAATGAGAAAAAGCGAAGAAGACATAATTATGCAACTTATAGCTCAAAAGTAAAATAGGGCTAAAAAATCTCCAATAAGTCCCCTTAAGGTATTATTTTGCCTTTTGGGGATTTTTTAAAAAGCATCAGCGACCATGATGTTTTTTATTATTTTTAATCAAAAGTAAATGATTTATGATAACCTTTTATTTGTAAACTTTCATTTTTGACTTATTTTATCAGACAATCTGACATCCTTTTTTTTACATTTTTTAAAAAAGATGACATAATTGCTTGACAAATAGACATAAATAGTTTATAATAAATTATAGGAATTGCTAAAAATTGTAAAATTTAAAATTTAGGAGGTAATAAATGAAAAGTTTAAAAAAATCATTATCTATAGTAATTGCTTTAATTTTAACATTATCTACAGGAGTATATGCGTATACTGGTGAAGGAGATGTTGATCCAAGCATGTCAATTTCAATGCCATCAACTTTATCTGAAGGAAAAGGAGATGTTGCAGGAGCTGGATCATTTAGTTATCAATTTGTTGAAATTTCAGAAGAAAAATACAACGAAGTTAAACTAATCGAAGCTAGATATGACTTAATGACAATCTACACAGAATGGGCTGCAGATCCAACAAGTGAAAGTATGACAACAAAATACAATAAAGCTTGTGAAGAATTTGAAGCTAAATATGGAGAAAAAGTATCAGATATTTTAGCTAGATACGAACAAGATCCACAATTATTAACTTTAATAAGAAATGACTGGATTGCTTCATTAACAAACTTTGATGACAGCAATTGGACAATTGCTACAGGATCTAGCATTTCAGTAGACTTAACTACATTCAAAGGAACAAAATACTTTATAGGTTGGATTAAAACAGGAGATGTTTATGATGCAGAAGTTTACAAAGTAGTTGGAACAAAAACAGATAAAACAGAAAATACAGTTACAAACAACACTGTTGAAAATAATACAGTTAAAAATAACACTGTTGAAAATAATACAGTTGCTAACAATACTGTTAACAACACAACAGCTAATAACGCTGTAGAAAACAACACTGTTGCTAATAATACTACTCCAGTAACAAGCACAAAAACAGACAATTCTACACCAGTTAAAACAATTACTAAACCAAAAGCAGATACTACTACTACTGAATCACAAGCTTTACCTTACACAGGTGTAAGTGATGTAATAGTTCCATTAATGGTAGTAGCAGGTGTTGCAGCAGCAATATCTTACAGAAAATATAAAGATATTAAATAAGAAAATTAAACAAGAATTTTAAATACCTGAATCAGCATTACGAGCAACCGTAATGCTGATTTTTTATTTAATTTGAAATAAAATTATAAATCGTAAGGGCAGGGGGTGGAACCGTGCCATTACATGTAATATAACAAATATGACAATGGAAGGCAGATAGAAGCGTCCGCCCCTACGATATATATCATCAAAAATTATGATAAAAATAAGAAAAAATTATACAAAAAGATAACGCAAAAAATTGACATTTTATGTAAAATGTGCTATAATATATATAAGAATGGGATTATTGCCCATATCAACATAATTCATCTTAACACTAGACACTTCTCTGGTGGGGGATTTTATATATACTTAATTTTATTATTCTCTTCTTTGAACTTTAGATTTAATGCTTAGAAGAGATTTATATAGAGTACTTTGACAATTTTATTTAAGACGCGCCAAAAGAGCGTGCGAAAGGAGCTTATTATGAGAAAGAGAACAACTTTGCGGCAGGTAGCTGCAACATTAATCTTCG
>CADBRL010000106.1 GCA_902797105.1 uncultured Erysipelotrichaceae bacterium | reverse complement strand
TTTTTCAAAGATAATTGGATGTGCAAAAAAAACTTTAATAAGTTATGAAAAAGGAAAATCAATACCAAATGATGTATATATGGTATCCATTAAAAATTTAATTAATAATCCTGAAGCTATAAACGAATATTTAGTTGCAAGTAAGGAAAGAATTAGTACAAATGAATATATAAAAATAGATGAAAAAATAAAAGCGTTTAAGGGTAACAATATCAAAAAAATGATAAATGAAGAAGAAAATAATGATAATAATTTATCAGAATACAATGGTTTTACACCTTTATCTATTGAAAAAATTAAAAATGTAATATTATTTTTAGCAAGTGAAACTATTCCAAAAACAAAATTATTAAAAGAGATGTTTTATTCAGATTTTTATAATTACAAAAATACAACTACTTCTATAACTGGACTTGAGTATGTTAAATTACCATTTGGACCTGTACCAGATGATTTTGATACAATAATAAATTTATTATATAAAGAAAATTTAATTGATTATAAAATTAAATATATTAATGATGAATCTGAATGTCATTTGATAAAATCTAAAAAAGAATTTGATAAAGGAATTTTTGATAGTGAAGAATTAGAAGTATTAGCAAAAATAAAGACATATTTTAAAAATTATACTACTAGAGAAATAGTTGAAAAATCACATCAAGAAAAAGCTTATTTAAAAACAAAAGAAAAGAAAAAAATAGACTATGAATATGCATTTGATATAGAACTATGATAATGAAATTTATAAAAACTTTTGCATAAAACATAGAAAAAAAGAGATACTAAAAATGGTGATGGTTATGCCAAATATACATTCTAGTATCTCTTTTGCTTTGGTAAATATTCCTGTGTTACTAAATCCCATCATTAAAAATAATGATACATCATTTAATCAGTTACACAAAAAATGTTTACAAAGGATAAAGTATGTTAAATATTGTCCTCATTGCAAAAAAGATGTTAAAGAAAGTGATATTGTTAAAGCTTATCAGTTTGAAAAAGATAATTATATAGTATTTAGTAAGACAGAACTTGATAATTTAAAACCTGATAAAGATAAAGAAATTGAAGTTATTTCTTTTATAAAAGAGACAAGTGTACCTCCTTGGTACTTTGAAAAAAGTTATTTTTTAAATACTGAAAAGAAATCTAAAGCTTATAATTTATTTTATGAGGCACTTAAGAAAACTAAAAGAGTAGCTTTAGTTAAAACAGTAATTGGACCTAAGTTTTATTATGGAATCTTGAAACCTTTACAAAATGGTATAATTCTTACAACTTTATACTTTGAAGAAGAAGTAAGAATACCTGATAAAAATATGGAGGTTAAAGTAACAAATAAAGAGTTAGATTTAGCTGTTAAACTCATAGAGAGTATGGATGGAGATTTTGAACCTCATAAGTATAAAGACGAATATCAAGAAACATTGAAGAAAGCTATTGATGATAAATTAGATGGTAAAAAGATTACAAAAACTAAAAGTACAAATAAGAAGCAAATTAATGATTTAATGAAAGCATTGGAAAAAAGCTTGAAGGAGAAAAAATGAGTCTTTTAAATGAAAAGTTTACACCGATGCTTCTTGGTGAAGTAAATAAACCTTTTGATGATGATGAATATATTTATGAAATAAAATATGATGGAGTAAGAAGCTTAGTTTTTGTAAATAATGGTCAAGTAGTGGTAAAAAATAGATATGGTGTTGATATAACAGAAATGTTTCCTGAAATTAAAGTATTAAGTAAATATTTCAAGGAAGATGTTATTTTTGATGGAGAAATAATAATGTTTGAAAATGGTAATGTATCTTTTTCAAAACTTCAAAAAAGAATACATTTAAAAAATAAGAAAACTATTGATTATTTAAGTAAAACTAATCCAGTAGTGTTTGTTTGTTTTGATATTTTGTATGATGGTACTCTATTAATAAATTTAAGTCTTGAAGAAAGAAAAGAAATATTAGAAAAGTATGAAGACAATGATATATTTATAAAAAGTAAGTATGTTAAAAAAGATGGTAAAAAATTATTTAATATTGTTAAGAAAATGAATATGGAAGGGATAGTTGCTAAGAAAATAAATAGTAAATATCAAATAAATGAAAGAAGTGAAGACTGGCTTAAGATAAAAAACTATCAAAAAGGAGAGTTTGTGGTTTTAGGTTATATAAATAAAGAAAATAGTTATGTGATAAGTTTGCTTTTGGGTGAGCGTTTAAAAGGAAAACTAAAATATGTGGGAAAAGTAAGTCTGGGTAAGAAAAGAAGTCTTGCAAATAAAATAATGAATATGAAAAATATTAAGCCAATTTTAGAAATAAAAGAGAAAGATATTGCGTATATAAAACCTGAAATTAAATGCGAAGTACAGTATTTAGAAAGAACTAATAATGGGTCTTTAAGACAGCCTTTTGTACCTTAAATTGTCAAAATCTTGTAAAATCTAGGAAAAATTAGCCAAAATATGAAAAATATTGCAATTTGTTATTGATTTTACTTAGATTTTTTGGTAGTCTTAATATGTAAGGACAATGTTCCTACGAAATATTTTAGATAATTGGGAGGTAATAATTATGTCTAAAACAGAATTAGTAGAATTAATTGCAAAAGAAGCTGGACTTTCTAAAGCTGATGCTGCTCGTGCACTTGATGCTACAATCGCAGGTATTACTGCTGGATTAAAAAAAGATGGAAAGGTTGCTTTAGTTGGATTTGGTACATTCACTGCTAAAACAAGAGCTGCAAGAGAAGGTATTAACCCACTTACTAAAGAAACTATCAAAATTCCTGCTAAGACAGTTGCTTCATTTAAAGCTGGAAGCAAATTAAAAGACGCTTTAAATTAGTAAAAAAGTGAAAAGTTGATTAAATTCAACTTTTTTTTCTGTCTAAATTAGGGTATAATATAAGTAGAAACGAGGCGTTAAAATGAAAAAAAGACTTATTGTATTATTAGGATTGGGATTAACTTTAATGATTGTACCATTTTTAATTAATATTTATTCTATTTTTAGAATAATTAGTTTAATGTTAGGTATTATTTTAATAACTGTTAGCCTTTGTTTAAAAAAGAAAAGAAATATATTCTATATTATTTTAGTGCCTCTCATTATGCTTGTGTTTAGTTATGGAATTGATACATTGTTATTTTATACACTTAAAAGAGTACCAGTATTTAGTTATGCCATTAAAAGTAGTGAAAAAGTTAAAACTTATAATAGTTTCTTTTATAGAGTATTTGATTGTAATGGAGAATTAACTTTAGATTATGGCTATACTAAAAATTATGTGTGTAGCAATGATTATCTTGATCCAATTAATATAAATGGCTTTATGCAAGATGCCGAAGAGTCTTTTAAAAAGTATCATCATAAATTTGTACATATTTATGGTAAAATAAGTAAAATTACCGGTAATGAAAATATAGAACTTGCTTCATTTACCAGAAGTGATGATATGTTAAATGGTTACGTTAATTTTAATTTAGATAATATACTTGTTGTAAATACTGATGAAAACCTAAGTAAATATAGAATTTATGATTATATTGATGTTTATGGTAAAGTGTCCGAATATAAAAATGGTAAAATTATATTAACAAATACTAAATTAGTGGCAAGTAACATATATAATACATACAGTTTTGAAATAATAACCAACGATGATAATAAAATTAGTAATTTGGTAAAAGAACAAAATTATTACTATTATGGAATTACTAGTGTAAACGTTAAGTATGATGGAGATAACATTTATGAACTTAGCTATTTACTTACAGATGGAAGATTTGATTTAGAAAAACTTGTTAAGAATGCGGAATTTGAAGTTTTAAAAGATGCTGAAGATGTAGAAGTAGCTAAAAAATATAAGTTAGAAAAGTTTAATTTAGTAGAATGTACAAATAATAAAAAAATTATTGTAAATTCCAAAAATAAAATTGATAGTGATATATGTAATTTAAAACTAGATTAAGTGGCTAAGAATTTTTAATAAAACTTGCACAAAAACAATTGACTAAGTGCAAGTTTTTATTGTATAATAATTTTATAGCGAGAAAAGGGGATAATGCCTTTGGAACATTATTTTACAAATAATACAAATTTAAAAAGTGAGATAAGAACACTCACATATAGTTATAAAAATACACCATTTGAGTTTTTTAGTGACAATGGCGTTTTTGCTAAAAATAAAATAGATTATGCATCAAAGTTATTAGTTGAAACATTTATAGAAAATCATAAAGAAGTAGCAAAACAGAGTACACTTTTGGATGTTGGGTGTGGTTATGGTTTTTTAGGAATCGTTGCAGGTAAGATATTAAATATAAACATAGAATTAGTTGATATAAATAAAAGAGCACTTCATTTATGTGAAAGAAATATCAAGTTAAATGAAGTAAAGGGGAAAGCTTACGAGAGTAATGCTTATGAATGTGTAAAAAATAAATATGAATATATAATTACTAATCCACCGATTAGGGCAGGTAAAAATACTGTGTTAGAAATATTGAAAGGAGCTAAAAATCATCTTTTAGATAATGGCGAATTATGGTTTGTCATAAATAAAGACCAAGGTGCTAAATCAACTGAAAAACTCTTAAAAGAGTGTTATAATGTTGAAGTTTTGGCAAAAAGTAAAGGTTTTTATGTTTTTAGAGCAAAAATTAATTGACAAATTAACATTTTAGCTTTACAATTTTAAATTGGTGGCGTATTTATTTTTTAAATAAAAACGAAGAAAAAAATAGTCTTAAAAAATTGTGTATGGGGTGATATCGTGGCTTATAAAGTTAAAAAATTTGGTGACTATCGTGAAAGAAGAAGTTTTTCGAAGACGAAAAACGTTTTAGAGTTGAATGATTTATTGGAAATTCAAAAGAAATCATACAAAGAATTTCTAGAAACAGGTATTAAAGAAATATTTGATGACTTATTCCCAGTTGAAAGCTTTACTGGTAATATTTCACTAGAATTTGGTGATTATTATTTTGATGAACCAAGATATTCAATCAAAGAAGCAAAAGAAAGAATGGTAAATTATGCCGCTCCATTAAAGGTTGAAGCACGTCTTTTTATTCATGAAACTGGTGAAGTAAAAGAACAAACAATCTTTTTAGGAGACATGCCACTTATGACAGATGCTGGAACATTTATCATAAATGGAGCAGAACGTGTAATTGTATCACAATTAGTTCGTAGTCCAAGTGTATATTTCAAAAAAGAAATAGATAAAAATGGAAGACATATTATTAGTGGTGAACTAATTCCTAACAAAGGTACTTGGCTAGAATATGAAACAGATGCTAGAGATGTTTTATATGTTAGAATTGATAGAACTAGAAAGGTTACTGTTACAACATTCTTAAGAGCTTTAGGTTTATCTAGTGATGAAGATATTATAAGTGTATTTGGTGATAATGACTTCATTAAAAATACATTAGAAAAAGATTCAACTAATAATACTGATGAAGCTTTACTTGAAATTTATGAAAAGTTAAGACCTGGAGAACCAGCAACACTTGATTCATCAAAGAACCAATTAATTACAAGATTCTTTGATAGATTCCGTTATGATTTAGCTAAAGTTGGACGTTATAAATTTAATAAAAAATTAAATGTAATGGATAGACTTGAAGGATTAACACTTGCTGAAAGTTTAATTGATGGTAAAAAGACACTTGCTAAAGCTGGTGATGTTTTAACAAAAGAATTATTAGAAGAATTAAAACCTTATTTTGCAAATGGTTTAAATGTTAAAGATATTTTAATTAATGAAGAACTAGATGATTATAAAACTGTTCAAGTTGTTAAAGTTGTAGATCCAATGGATGAAAAGAAAACAATCAATATTATTGGTGTAGATCAAAGCATTGATACTAAACGTTTAACTATTCCAGATGTTTATGCATCTTTAAGTTACTATATTGGTTTACATGAAAATATTGGTTCTGATGATGAAATTGATAACTTAGGAAATCGTCGTGTTCGTCAAGTTGGTGAACTTATTCAAAATCAATTTAGAATTGGTATGGCTAGAATGGAAAGAGTTATTCGTGAAAGAATGACTACTCAAGAATTAGATACTGTAACACCTAAAACATTAATTAATATTAGACCAGTTACAGCTGCATTAAAAGAATTCTTTGGTTCTTCACAATTGTCAAAATTCATGGATCAAATTAACCCAATAGCAGAACTTACTGATAAAAGACGTTTATCAAGTTTAGGACCTGGAGGTCTTTCTCGTGAACGTGCTGGTATGGATGTTCGTGACGTTAATGCATCACACTATGGTCGTATTTGTCCAATTGAATCACCAGAAGGACAAAATATCGGTCTTATTACATCACTTGCAGGTTATGCTAAGATTAATGATTATGGATTTATAATGACTCCATATCATAAAGTTGTTAATGGTGTTGTTACTGATGAAGTAGTTTATTTAACTGCTGATGAAGAAAAAGGTCATGCAATTAGTCAAGCAGCTGTAAAACTTGATGATAATGATAGAATTATAGATGATGAAGTAGTAGCTCGTTTTAATGGAGATACTATTTATGTAAAACGTGAAAAAATCGATTATGTCGATGTTGCTCCAAGTCAAGTTGTTGCAATTACAACAAGTTGTATTCCATTTTTGGAATTCGATGATGCTCACAGAACTCTAATGGGTGCTAACATGCAACGTCAAGCAGTTCCACTACTTACTTGTGAAGCTCCAATTGTTGGTACTGGTGTTGAATGTATTGCAGCAAGAGATTCAGGTTCAACTATTGTTGCTAAAGCAGATGGTGTAGTTGAATATGCTGATGGCTTAAAAATTATAGTTAAAACTGCTGGTGGTAAAGATACATATCATTTAGCAAACTATGAAAGAAGTAATGCATCAAGTTGTATTAACCATCATCCAATTGTCAAAGCTGGGGATGATATTAAACGTGGTCAAGTTATTGCTGATGGTCCATCTACTGATATGGGTGAACTAGCACTTGGTAAAAACTTAACTGTTGCATTCATGACATTTGAAGGTTATAACTACGAAGATGCTGTTATATTAAATGAAAGATTAGTGAAAGATGATGTTTATACATCACTACATATATCTCATTACGATATTGATTGTCGTGATACTAAATTAGGACCAGAAGAAATTACAAGAGATATTCCAAATGTTGGGGAAGATGCTCGTAAGAACCTAGATAAACATGGTATTGTTAGAATTGGTACTGAAGTTAGAGATGGTGATATTCTAGTTGGTAAAGTAACTCCAAAAGGGGTACAAGAGTTAACTAGTGAAGAAAAATTGTTACATGCAATTTTTGGTGAAAAAACCCGTGAAGTAAGAGATA
>CADBRL010000105.1 GCA_902797105.1 uncultured Erysipelotrichaceae bacterium | reverse complement strand
CAAGGTATTAAATTATCTACTAAAAATATAGGATATGATAGTAATGGAGTATTAAGTTTACCTCTTTATATGAGTATGTTTTTGTAGGAAAGTAATGAATAGTGGGATGAAATATAAATGAAAGATAATGTACAACAAAAAGGATATTGGATTTATTCATGTGTCGTTATAATTATTTTTATAGCGTTACTTGCATTCGTAGGTTGGCTTATTTATGATTTAATTATAAAATTATCTGAAAAGGATTTTTCAAATAATACTGTTGTGCAAGCTCTCATAACTTTAATTTTAACCATATTTATTGGAGGTTATTATTCAAAATGGCTTGAACAAAAAAATGCAAAAAAAAATATATTTATATCAAACTAGAATTAATGTTTCACTAAAGTTGATAGATTTATCTAGTAGCTTTTATAATGAACAAAGTGAATTGATAAAAAATATGCTAATTTTTGAATCTTTAAAAGTGAAATTGCTTTTTAATGATGAAACTCTGAAACTTCTAAATAACTTTATAGAATCCGATAAAAGTAACATGCTAATAAATTATAATTTATTGATTGACAAATTAAAAGAAAATATTAAATAACTATATTATTATTAGCTAAACATCAAAATTCATACGAAAGTATAACAATATCATTAAAACTACTTTTTGATTAAGTAGTTTTTTGCTTTTTAAATACTATACTTGTTATTGTTCTTTTTATTGATGCTTATATTAAACTTTTAAATAATATTTGATGTTTTATTGAATATTTTTGCTAAAAATATATATAATTAAGTTAAAATTATAAAAATAATAAAAAAAGCGTTGATTATTTTTATAAAGAAAGGTATAATTAATATGAAATTGTTTATTATTAATTTTAAAGGAGAAAACAAAATGAAGTTAGAAAGAATTAAAATTGGTGGTTTTAGAAATATAAAAGAAACATCCGTAGAACTCGGAGATATAACAAGTCTTTTGTCAATTAATAGTTATGGTAAATCTAATTTTTTAAATGGCATTATTTTTGGTATAGATTTTATTCATGCATCTAATGATATTAAAACTGCAATTATGAATTATAATCCACATAGACCATTTAATAGTGAAATATTAGATGAAAACTTTGTATTTGAATTGGAATTATCAACTAAAATTGGTAAAGTAGATTGTAATGTTCTATATGGATATGCATTTGCATGGCAAAAAAATGAAGATAAAAAAGGAAAAATAGTAAATGAATATTTAAGGATTAAAGAAAGTGGAAGTCAAAAATATACAAGTTTTATTACACGTAAAAATGAAAACGGATATTATAAACCTTCAAAAACTGGGGCATGTGATCGAAAAATCAATATTTATAATAATGAGTTAATTATTAATAAGTTGTTAGCTTTTGACAGTATTTATTATCATGATTTGATAAAAAATATAAATAATGTTTCTGTTTATGTAGATAGACATTTTAGTACAAATGATTCTTATAATATACAAACTAATAAAAATTCTTCGGCATACGGATTAATTGGTGAGATAAATGTTCCAAAAAGCTTGTGCAAAATTAAAATTGATTTTCCTGATAAATATAAATTAATTGTAAACACAATGAAGGATATTTTTCCATATATTGAAGATATTAGTTGTTATGAATATAACCCCAACTTAAAGAAAATTGTTAATGAAAGTGAAAACTATGCATTGTCTGATAATTTTTATATCCTTATAACTAAAGATAAGAACCTATCTACACCAATTGATTTTTCTAATATGTCAGATGGTGTAAAAAGAGCTCTTTTAATCTTTACTATTTTAGTATTAGCGGATATAAATGGATGTTCTTTAGTTGGTATTGAAGAACCAGAAAATTCATTAAATCCGAAAGTACTACAAAGGTATTTAATGGCTCTTAAAGCGTTTTCTAAAAAAACTAAAATAATTATAACAAGTCATTCACCTTATTTAGTGAATTATATCAGTCCTAAAGATATTTATATTGGATTGCCTAATGATTCTGGTCTAGCTAGTTTTTCGAGAATTAAAGGAAAATCTGTTAACAAATTAATTAATGATGCAAACAACTATGATATGTTAGTAGGTGATTATTTATTTGATTTAATGAGTGGTGATGAAGAAGATTTAGAAACTATCACTAAATATACGGAGTAAATATGGCAAAGAAGAAAAAATGTGTAATAATATTTACTGAGGGAGAAACAGAAATAGAATTTTATGATTTGCTTATTGAAAAGATAAAGAAAAATAAAAATATAAAAAAGTTTAATGTTGACAAAATTATCAAAAAAACTTTAAAAGGAATTTCTAAGTTTGATAAGAAGTTAATAAATAAATTTCGTTTTGATATATTACCTAAGTATAGTGATTATGATATAACGATATTTCTTTGTTATGATACGGATGTATTTGAAGATTGCCAAAAACCAGTTGTGAATTGGCAAAAAGTTGAAAGGGAACTTCTAAATTGCGGTGTAAAAAAAGTGAGCCATATTAAAGCTGAAAAATGCATTGAAGATATATTTTTATTAGATATGCAAGGAATATGCAGATATTTAAATATTAGTCCGATAAAAAATATAACTGGAATAAATGGCGTTGAAAAGATGAAAAAAATATTTTTAAAAGGAAATAGAATTTATCAAAAAGGATATAAATGTGAAGGATTTATAAAACATTTAGATATTGATTATATATTAAAAAAGAAAAAAGAAATGTTTGGACCTTTAATTGATGAGTTGATTGGAGTAAAAGAGTATGAAAAAAATTAACAATAATAAGATGTTAGGCTATGACGAATTAAAGAACGAATTGGATTATTATATTGCATCACCAACATCAAAATATGCAGTGATGGTTTCAGGAGAATGGGGTTGTGGTAAAACTTATATGTTAAAAAAACTTTATTTACCAGAGTTAGATGAAAAATTTAAAGAAAATAATAAAAATAATAAAAAGCCTATTTATGTAACTTTGAATGGGATAAATGATATTGCAGAAATTAAAAATAAAATATTTATAGAATTAGGTAGTGATAATGTTTTAAAAAAAGCCTCACCGATAGTTAATTTGGCTGCTTTGGGTAGCGAAATTATAATAAAAGGAACTGGGAAAGTAATAAAAAATGGTTATGCTGAGTTACTAAATAAGATGGTTGAGATTAAAAATATAGTTATTTTTTTTGATGATTTAGAAAGATGTAAAATAGAAATAACTGAAATTTTAGGTTTTATTAACGATTTGGTAGAGAATTATGATGCTAAAGTAATAATAATTGCAGATGAAGATAAAATTAATAAAAATTTTGCATTTAAAAATATAGAACAGAAATATTTAGTAGCATTAAAATTGTTAGAAAGTAAATCCAAAGAAAATATGGATTATAAAGAACAAATGAAATTAACTAAAGAAGAAATTTTTGATGACGATGAAAAATATAAATCTATAAAGGAAAAAACTATTTTTAAAACTCTTAGAGTTAAAAATGATATAAAATCCATAATAACTGATTTTAGTAACAAAATGATTGAAAATAGAGATTTAAAAAAATAGTTGATAATAAAAAAGAATGGCTTATTGAGAAACTGAGTGAGCTTGAACATAATAATATAAGAACTTTGCAATTTATTTTTGAATCTTTCAATAGATTAGGAGAAACAATTTTAC
Organism: uncultured Erysipelotrichaceae bacterium; assembly: GCA_902797105.1. GTDB lineage: Bacteria > Bacillota_I > Bacilli_A > RF39 > UBA660 > Onthocola_B. The sequence continues at coordinate 1,612 of CADBRL010000105.1, read as the reverse complement.
ATATTGATTTTAAAGATGATGAAGAAAATAAGAAAAAGGTATTATCTGAGTTGTTTGAATATCTTGTAATAAAATCAATACATGTAAAAAAAGGAGTAAATAGATATCCATGGAAAGAACGACAAGAGTTTGGAGAAATATGTTTATCTAATGAAGAGCATAGCAATTATACTGATTATATAAAAGGTTTTAGATTTGTTGATGATTTTATTATGAATTCTTATTTTAACGAAGAATACATAATAAAAGTAATTGAAGATTATTTGAGTAACATTAACGTTTTCGAAACTGACAATGATTTAAAGGTGATTGAAAGATACTGGATTCATACCGAAAATGAACTTAAAGAAAGTATTAAAAACATTGCAGAAAAATTAGAAAAAAATCGTTATAGCATAAACTACTACTCACAAATGTTGATTAAATTATCTTGTATTGAAGTTTGGGAGGTAGCAATTAGTGAAATTCGTGAAACTGTACAAGTTATGGAAAACAACATCAAAAGTGGAAAAATAAAAGGGGAATTACATGATATATATGCATATGAAGTTTCTGATGAGAAACAATCTAAAAAGTACACTGAATATTTTGAAAGGTTAAAAAAAGCGTTTCAAAAGTCTAAAGTAACACAAATGATAGAAGAAATAGATAATATTATGGCAAAAACTAATAGCGGAGAAGAATTAAAAGAATATTGTTATAGGAACGAGATTTTTTTTAGAGAAAACGAGTCTTTTTTATCTTTTATAAAATTTAACTTACTTGTTCAAAAGTTACAAGGAGATCAAATAGAAGATATATATAATTTTCGGTATATAATACAAAGAATTTACAAAGGAAAGAAAGCTGAAATATATGCATCAGACAAGAGAATAGTTATCGATTTAATAAATAAATTAAATAAAATAACTATTGAAGATAAAATGCGAAAACAAGCAATAGATTTATTAATAAAGGATCTACAAGACATACAATTTTAGTCCCCATAAACATTATCAATTTTTATAATATGTACATAAAAATGGTTATATTGACAACAATTTGTCAATATAACTTTTATTTTCTTTAAAATTAGTTTATAATAATAGTACGAAGGGAAGATAGTATGAATTTAGTTGTAAATAATCATAATGTATTTTTAATTGTTTTTGTAACATTTTTAGTTAGTGTACTTTTAGTACCAATAGTAAAAAAGATTGCTGAACATGTTGGGGCGATGGATGTACCAAATGCTAGAAAGGTGCATAAAGTTCCAATGCCAAGATTAGGGGGACTTGCAATTTATATTGCTTTCTTATTTGGCTATATTTTATATGGACAAATAAGTACTCAGATGATATCTATTCTTATTGGAAGTTTTTTGCTTATAATTGTTGGTATTTTTGATGATATAAACTCTGTTCCAGCAAAATATAAATTTTTAGTACAAACTATAGCTGCATCAATAGTGGTAGTGTATGGTAAGCTTGGTTTTTCTGAACTAACAATTTTAGGTTTATCATTTCATTTTCCAATGTTTATAAATAATATACTTGCAATATTCTTTATAGTTGCAATTACAAATGCTATTAATTTAATTGATGGTTTAGATGGCTTATCAAGTGGGATTAGT
>CADBRL010000104.1 GCA_902797105.1 uncultured Erysipelotrichaceae bacterium | reverse complement strand
AGAAACCTTAGGTTTCTGTGAAACAGAAAAGTGTTACCGTGAGGTAACACAGATACTTGAATTTCGTTAGAAATTTAAGTTATGTTCCAAAATTATGATACAATGTGTAAGGAGGTAATTTTATGAAATATCCAAAATTTATAAGTGAAAAAAGTATAATCGGTGTACCTGCACCATCAGATGGAGCAGATAGTGAAGTTAAAATCAATAGATATAAAAATGCTTATGAAAGATTTAAAAACTTAGGCTATGAAGTGGTTTTATCAAACAATTTATATAAATCAGATAAGGGAAGAAGCAGTAGTGCCAAAATTAGATCAAAGGAAATAAATGATATGTTTAAATCTAATTTAGATTTTATATTATGTGCATCAGGTGGTGAATTTCTAGTAGAAATACTTCCCTTTATTGATTTTGAACTTCTAAAAAATAACCCAAAGTTTGTTGCTGGTTTTTCTGATCCAACTGGACTTTTATATGTAATAACTACAAAATATGATATAGCTAGCATATATGGAAAAAATTTTTCCAATTTTGGAAGTAGTGTGCTTCATGAAAGTGAGGAAAATTTTTTGGAATTAATGAAAGGCAATCTAATACCTCAAGATAGTTATCCATTATATGAAGATGAATATATAAAAAGAGAAAATGGTTTAGAAGGTTATAACTTAGATAAAAAAGTTATTTGGAAGACATTAGATGATGAAGATGTAAATATAAAGGGAAGAATTATAGGGGGTTGTCTTGATATAATATCAGAACTATCTGGTACTAAGTATGATGGTGGCAAAGAATTTACAGAAAAATATAAAGATGATGGTATAATATGGTATTTTGATAATTGTGAACTTTCATATGAAGAAGTCATAAGAGTACTTTGGAAGTTTAATGAACTTGGATATTTTAAGTATACAAAAGCTGTTATATTTGGAAGATTTGGGGTAAATAACACAAATATTGGCTATAATATTAAAAAGTGTTTAAGTGATAGTGTATTAAATAATTTAAATATTCCAATTATTTATGATGCTGATATTTCTCACAAAGGTCCAAGTATGAACATTATAAATGGTGCTATAGCAGAATTAGAAGTGAAAAATGGAAAAGGAAAGATTAAGTTTATTTTAGAATAATATTATACAGGTGATTATATGCAAAATTTTATATTTATGGTACTTGAAAAGTATAGTTATTTCGGAGTATTCTTTCTTATATTTATAGAAAATATATTTCCACCGATACCATCAGAAGTAATACTTCTTTTAAGTGGTTTTATGACAAGTTATACAAGTCTTAATGTTATGCTTATGATATTTTTTGCAAGTTTAGGAAGCTTACTTGGGGCCATTTTACTTTACTATATAGGTAAAATATTAAATAAAGATAGATTAAAAAAAATGGTACGTGGTAAAATAGGAAAAGTTTTATTTTTAAAAGAAAAAGATATTGATAACGCAGATGCTTGGTTTGATAACAAAGGCAATAAAAGTGTATTTTTCTGTAGATTTGTGCCAATAGTTAGAAGTTTAATTTCAATTCCAGCTGGTATGAGTGAGATGCCTATGGTAAAGTTTATAGTCTATACTTTTTGTGGTTCATTGATATGGAATACAGTTTTAATATGTTTAGGTCACACATTATCTGACAACTGGAGTATGATGCTTGATATTCTCGACAAATATAAAATCATCGCTATAATTATAATGCTATGTATATTTGTTTATGCTCTTTATAGATTTTATAAAAATAAGCCAAATAATTAAAGACAAAAGAATAAAGAGGTGTTATAATATTTGTTATAAGTGAGGTGTTAATTATGAATGAAGTTACATTACTTCCAGCAGATAGATATGTAGTTATAAATAAAACCATTTTAACAGATGCCGATCGTAAATATTTAATATCTTTTTATGAACCTATTATTGGACACCTTGCTATATCTTTATATCTTGTTTTAATTAATGATCTTGAGGAAAGTAAAGGAGTTTCCAGGGATTTTACTCATCATCACTTAATGAGTCTTTTAAAAACGCCTTTAAAAGTTTTAAAAGAGGCTCGTGAAGCTTTAGAAGCCACTGGTTTACTTAAAACATATTTTAAAAAAGGAGATATAAACAACTATATTTATGAAATATATTCACCATTATCTCCGAGTGAATTTTTTAATCATCCAATTCTAAATATTGTTCTTTACAATAATATCGGAGCAACGGAATACGAATATTTAAAAAAACAATATCAAAAATTAAAAGTTGATACAAAAGAGTATATTGACATTACTAAAAAATTAGATGATGTAATGGAAAGTGGTATAAATGTTTCGGTAGTAGATGTCAAAGAGAGAAGTATCAATGATATTGAAGTTAAAGACCAAGTAGATTTTGATTTAATTTTATCAAGTATTCCAAAAGGCATAATTAATGAAAAGGTATTTACTAAAAAAACTAAAGAGTTAATTAATAATTTAGCATTTATTTATAAAATAGATACATTAAAAATGATTGAACTAATTCGTAGTGTTTTAAATGAATATGGTATGATAGATAAAGATAATTTAAGAATTAATGCTAGAAAAATGTATCAATTTAATAATGGTACTTTGCCAACTTTAATATATAGATCACAACCAGAATATTTGAAAAGTCCAGTCGGGGATAATTCCATGCGTGGTAAAATTATTGAAATGTTTGAAAAACTCAATCCCGTTGATTTTTTGAGAAACAAATATGGCGGAGCAAAACCTACGAATAGAGATATTAAATTAATAGAAAATTTAATAATAGACTTAGAGATGCCCCCGGCAGTAGTTAATGTTCTTTTAGATTATGTTTTAAGAAAAAATAATAATAAGCTAGCAACTAATTATATTGAAACTATTGCTGGACAATGGAAAAGAGCAGGACTAAAAAATGCTAGTGAAGCAATGGATTTCGCCGAAAAAGAAAATAAGAAATTTACGAAAAAGTTAGATACAGTTAAAGCATCAAAAGAACCAGTTTGGTTTAATAAAGTAGAAAAAATAGAAGAAATGTCCGATGCTGATAAACAAGAATTAGAAAGTTTACTAAAGGAGTTTAAATAATGGAAAAAGTTAATATGACACTAAGTGAAAAAATCGAAAAAGAATTAAGTAGAGAACTAGAAAAGTCATTAAAAGATAGTGATTTTTGTTCTCTTATAAAAAGGTGTAAACTTTCTAAAGAAGTAGTTTTAAAAAATAATACTAAACTTATGGATACTGTTGAAGAACTTAAAAATTGTAAAAATTGTAAAGGTTTATTTATGTGTAAAAACAAAGTTGAAGGTCATGTTCTATATCCTCTTTATGATGGTTCATTAAAATTTATTTATATGCCTTGTAAATTTCAAAAAGAATTAGAAAAAAAGATGCATGAAAAAGAAAGTAAGTTAAATGAAATAAGTAATGCTAGAATGAAAGATATTGATATTAATGATAAAAATAGAGTTAAAGTAATTAAATGGCTCAAGAATTTCTATGATACTTTTGAAAAAGTTAATACTTTAAAAGGTTTATATCTACATGGTTCTTTTGGAAGTGGCAAAACTTATTTAATCGCCGCACTTTTAAATGAACTTGAAAAAAACAAAGATGCAAGTATTGAAATTGTTTATTTTCCTGAAGTACTTCGAAATATGAAAGAAGATTTTAGCTTAGCACAAGACAAAGTTAATTATTATCAAAATGTTGATATTTTATTAATTGATGATATCGGGGCTGAAAAAGTAACAGAATGGGGAAGAGATGAAATTTTGGGTACAATTCTTCAGTATAGAATGAATAATAAACTTACGACATTTTTTACTTCGAATTTAACTATTGAAGAGTTAGAAAACCATTTAGCAACCACTAAAAATAGTGAAGATAAAGTAAAAGCTAGAAGAATAATTGAAAGAATAAAACAATTAACGGAAGATATGGAACTTGTAAGTATTAATCGAAGAAATTAAAAAAATTTTAATTTTTGCTTTTTAATTTATAAGTTTTGTGGTATTATATAGTAAAGATAGGGTGATTAGTGATGAAAGATTTAGAACCACTTTTGAAAGATGAAGAAGAAAAGTTCTATTTTTTGCAGGATAAAAAGGAAAATAAAGGTGGAAAGAAGTTTTCAAAAGAAACTATTGGTACAATAATTATTAGTGTTATAGTTCTTTGGCTTATGTGGTATTCGTTTTATCCGTTTTATGTAGGTTTTGTAAACTATGATGAAGGTCATGGTATAGTAACTGAAACCAAAGAAAAAGAAGAAGAAATACCAACAACATCAGTAATAGTAAATGATACTTATAGTTATATTGATGCTACAAATAGTAATGCTTTAAGTAATGCTTTTGTGGAAATTTATTCAGGACTTAATGTAACTGGTGATACCATTGATAGCAATTTAAAATTTGCCATAATATTTAAGTATCTTGGTATCACTTGTGAAAATAATGAACTTACAACCACATTAGATAAAATAACTAGTGCTGCAGCAAAAATATTTAAAGATACATCATTTGTTCAAAATATAAGTAATTTAAATGGTCAAAATATATATGGTTATAATGTTACTTTTGAAAATGATGGTTATAAAATTACATTAGATGCCTGTAATGCTTCAAATGACTATACTTATAAAAAAATAAATAAGGTTACAGCAAGTGAAAACTATTTAAATATTTATGAGTCATTCGGATATTTTGTATCTAATGGAAATAATAGTTATAATGTTTATGATAATGCTTTAAAGCAAAATGTTTTAACTACTTATTCAGGTAATGTAAATGATTTTAATAATACTGATTTATTAAAAAAATATAAATGGACATACAAAAAAGATGCAAATGGTAACTATTACTTTGTATCTTTAAGTTATTCAGAATAAAAAGTAACTATTTAATTTCAGTTACTTTAATAATTTGATTAAATAAAATACAATAATTTGTTAAATAGATAAGTTTATTAGAACTATCTATTTTTTTTATTGTGCCATTATATTCATAAGTATATCCATTTTTATAATAAGTAATATTTACTTTATTTTGCATATAAAAAGCATCAATTATAGCTTCTTCGATTACACTTTTTTCGTCATCACTCATAATAGGTTTATTTACTTTTGCTTTTTCTTTTATGATAGATGCAAGTACTTCTTTATTACTTACAACAGAATTAAAAGGCATCCATTTTATCATTCCACGATCTTTATTCATGGTGACCTCCGATTTTTTCATTCCTAGCTATAGCTGTTGAATCAGGAAGAAGGCTACTGGCTTTAACAATACTATTTTTGCCAAATTTATTTTTTATTTCATCAATTGCGGTATTAACTTTTACTTCTTCTTTTTTATTTTCAATTGGTTCAAATAAATTTAATTGAACACCGGACTTTTTTGTAAGACCACCACAAGATATACTTACTTTTCTAATAGGTAAATTATTATAATATCTATCAAATATTAGAAAACATATATTAGTTATTTCCCTAGGACTATCCGTCGGAGTTTCAAGTTTAATTGAGTGGTAGAAACCTCCATCTACGTCTTTTGAATAACCGATACCAAAACCAATTACTCGTGACTCTTTATTACTAGCTCTTAGTCTTGCACATATTACATCAACCATTTCAGCAATGATAAGTTTAACATTATTTCCATCATAATCTTTAAATAATACTTGTGAATGACTATATGATTTATCCTTTGGTGTTACTTTAAAATCACTAATTTTACTTAAATCAATGCCATTAGCATGGTTCCAAAGTTCTTGGCCCATAACTCCGAACTTATCTTTTAAAATATTTTTATCATAGTGGGCAAGTTCTCCGATAGTATAAATGTTTAAAATGTTTAATTTCTTTTCCATTCTAGGGCCAATACCCCACATTTTGGAAAGCGGAGTAATTGACCATAGTTTTTCTGGTACATCATCATAAGTCCATTTAGCAATTCCATTTTTATATTTCTTAGCTTCTGTATCCATGGCAACTTTAGCAAGTAAAAGGTTAGGACCAATACCACATGTTGCGGTAAGTCCTGTTTTTTCTTCGACAGTCTTAAGTATTTCTTCAGCAAGTTCATAATCAGTTTTCTTATATAATTTCAAATAATCGGTAACATCTAAGAAACATTCATCAATAGAGTAGATATGTAAATCCTCAGGTGCCACATAATCAAGATAAATACCAACAACTTGTTTGCTTTTTTCAATATATAATTTCATTCTCGGAGGCACTATTTCATATTTTATATTTTTGGGTATATCATAAAGCCTAACTCTTCCCGGGATACCTTGCTTTTTTAATGCTGGGGTAACTGCCAAAGTAATAGCACCATTTCCTTGCTTTTTATTAGCAACCACAAGTGGTACTTTAAAAGGATCTAGTCCACGTTCTACACATTCACATGATGCAAAAAAACTTTTTAAATCAATACACATAATATTTCTTTTTACATACATATCGTCCATAATAATACCTCCAAACGTTTGTTTATATCTATATTATATATCAATGTAGCATAATAATCAATTACTAAAATTTGGTAAATGATAACTATATTTAATCTATCATAAGGTACAAAATAAAACAAGCACATAGGCTTGTTAAAAACTCATTTGTTTTTTGGATAAGGTTTTCTTTCATCAGTTAAACCAACTAAATAATCAATACTTGTATCATAAAATTTGGCTAGACTTGCAAGTTTTTCAATAGGAATATTTTTGCTTCCACTGTTAGCGACAATGGTAATCTTGGCTCATGGTCCAGTCGTGGTGCCGATGCAGGATTTGATACTTGCCCAGTCATGTATCTAAAGGCTTCAGCGGTTTATAATGGAGGATCCGTCACAGCATCCGACCCAATTCGCATTGTGATTTAAGTAGCAAAAGCTACTTTTTTCTTTTAAAAAATTATTTCCAAAAGAAATGTAAAGTGTGATATAATTGATTTAGTAAATGGAGTGTGAAACATGAAACACAAATACACAAATGTTATAACATATTGGCAAAGTTTAAAAATCGATAGTAAAGAAAAACTAGAAAATGCATTAGATAATTTTAGAATTTTATTTGCTTATAATTCGGGAGCAATTGAAAATGCTGAAATAACCTATCATGATACAAGAGAAATATTTGAAAATGGAAAAGTTATTAGTTTTACTGGAAATCTTAGAACTATATTTGAGATAAGTAATCAAAAAGCATGTTATGAATATTTGCTTGATAAAATAATAAAGAGAGAAAAAATAAGTGAAAACTTAATAAAAAAGGTTCATGAACTATTAACAATTGGAACATATGATGAAAGAAGATATATTTCAAATGGAGAAAGACCTGGAGAGTACAAAAAACATGATTATGTAACAGGCAGAGAAGAAGTTGGAACAAGTGCAAATGATGTTGCAAAAGAAATAGAAAATTTAGTAAATGAAGTAAATAGTATTAATACAAATGATGCTGAAAACATCATAAAAATTGCTACATATTTTCACAATAAATTTGAAAACATACATGCCTTTGCGGATGGTAATGGTAGAGTAGGAAGAACTCTTACGAACTATATTTTGATGATTAATAATATACCACCTTTAATTGTATATGATGAAGATAAAAAATATTATTATGCCGCGTTAGAAAAGTATGATAAAGAAGATGATATAAAATCTATGATAGAGTTTTTTAAATACGAAATGGAAAAAACTTGGAAAAAAACAATAGATAAAAATTAAGAAAAATATATAAAAATAATAATCCAAAATGGTCTAGTCAAAATTGATGGCTAATATTTAAATAATTTTTATAATCTGAAACAGTATGTAAAAATTTCTTACATACTGAATAAACAATCTTGGATAAATATCTCTCACAAGATGGATGAAAATTTTAAAATTAAGAAAGAAGTTGATAAAATGATAATAGGTTCACATGTAAGTTTTGGTGCTGAACAATTACTTGGAAGTGCAAAACAAGCAGTAAGCTTTGGTGCCAGTACATTTATGTTTTATACTGGTGCGCCTCAAAATACAATAAGAAAAGCTATAGATAAAAATTTAACAAATGAAGCCCTTAAATATATGAATGAAAATGGAATTGATATAGATAATGTGGTATGTCATGCCCCATATATTATAAATTTAGCTAATAGAGAAAATGAAACTTCTTGGAATTTCTCGTGTTCATTTTTAAAACAAGAAATTTCTAGAATAACACAAATGAATGTTAAATATATTGTTGTGCATCCTGGAAATAGTTTAAAAATGGATAGAAATGTTGCAATGGATAATATAGCAAGTGCTATTAATTTAATAATAGATGAAAATACAAAACCGATGATTTTACTTGAAACTATGGCAGGTAAAGGTACTGAATGTGGAATAAATATAAATGAACTTAAATTTATTTTAGATAGAATTGATTTAAAAGAAAAAGTTGGTGTTTGTTTAGATACATGTCATTTAAATGACTCAGGTATAGATATTTCAAAATTTAGTGAATATTTAGAAGAATTTGATAAAGTAATTGGACTAGGAAAAGTTAAATGTATACATTTAAATGATAGTAAGAATACAATTGGTAGTCATAAAGATAGACATGAAAATTTAGGATATGGTACGATAGGTTTTGAAACCCTAATAAATGTTTGTTATATGGATATTTTTAAAAATATACCTAAGATACTAGAAACTCCATATATAGATGGAAATCCACCATATAAGTTTGAAATTGAAATGATTAAAAATAAAGCATTTAATGAAAGTCTAGCAAATGATGTAAATGAATATTATAAAGAAAAGGTGAAATAATGAAAGATAAAAATGTAGTATTTATGGGAACTCCAGATTTTTCTGTACCCGTTCTTGAAATGCTTATTAAAAATACTAATGTAATTATGGTAGTAACACAACCCGATAAAGAAGTAGGGCGTAAAAGAGAGTTGGCTTATAGTCCAGTTAAAATAAAAGCTTTAGAAAATAATATACCTGTATTTCAACCAATTAGAATTAGAAAAGATTATGATGCTTTAATAGAACTTGATATTGATTTAATTGTAACATGTGCTTATGGTCAAATACTTCCTAAAGAAGTTCTTGATTTAGCTAAGTATGGCTGTGTAAATGTTCATGCATCTCTTTTACCAAAATATCGTGGTTCAGCTCCGATACAATGGTCACTTTTTAATGGTGATGCTAAAACTGGGGTTACAATCATGTATATGGATGAAGGTATGGATACCGGAGATATCATTATTAAAAGTGAAATAGATATTTTAGATAGTGATAATGTTGGAACACTTCATGATAAGTTATCTGTACTTGGTGCCAAAACTTTAAAAGGTGTTCTACCAACTTTATTTACAGATAATGTCAAAAGAGAAAAACAAGGTGATGACTTTACTTTAGCACCGATGATTAAAAGAGAAAATGAAAGACTAGATTTTAATATGACTGGTAAAGAAATAATGGGAAGAATTAAAGGTATGTGTCCATGGCCTCTTGCTAACATTATGATTAATGATTTAGAAGTTAAAGTACTTGATGCCGAATTTGTTAAAAGTAATACTGAAAAAGTAGGTAGGATTATTTTTGAAAAGAAAAAAATGGGAATAACATGTAAAGATGGAATTATTTATTTGAAAATGGTAAAACCAAGTGGTAAAAAAGTAATGAATGTTGAAAGCTTTATAAATGGCATAGATAGGGATAAATACAAAGAAGTAGTAATGTAAAGATAATTTACAAATATAAGAAATTGTGGTAACATAAGACGTAATAAATGAGATTGGTGAGGAAATCATATATGAATAATAAAAAATTTAATTTTTTAATAACTAATTTTGTAACTTTACTTAGAGTTATAGGAATTTTTGCCTTAATTCCAGTTTTTAAAATTTATGGGGGATTTGCCACATTTATGCTTTCTGCCAGTTGTTTTCTAACTGATTGTATTGATGGTTTAATGGCTAGAGAATTAAAATCATCAACTTTTTTTGGTAGCTTATTCGATGCTTTAAGTGATAAAGCTTTTTTAGTAGTTAATATGATTTTACTTATGAGTATATCACCACTGGCAATTGTTCCTGTATTTTTTGAACTTGGTATTGCTTATGTTCAAAGCGTAAAATATAATAAAGGCATGAACATTAAGTCAAATATGTTTGGTAAAGTTAAAATGTGGATTGCAGGAATAATTATTTCTATGTCTTATCTTTTAGTGGATAAAGAATTTTTAAACTATTTAGGTTCAAATTTAGCTATAAATATGAATGATTTAAATGAAATAAAGTTATTTAGTGTTTTGTTTATGCCTCTTGTATTAAGTGAAATATTAACTTTGGGTAGCTATATAAAAGAATATTTTGATGAAAATAAAAAAATGACACCAGAATTTAAAAATACAAAAGAAGAGGAAGAAAAGAAAATTGAAGAAGAAATAAGTAATGTTTCGTTTAAAGAAATAATGTTTGAACATGAATATTATGAAAAATATAAAGATTATGGTAATTTAAAATTAGTTAGAACATTATCTAGGAAAAATAGGTGATAATATGAAAAATATATTTGGTTTAACACGTGAAGATTTAGAAAAATATTTTTTAAGTATTGGTGAGAAAAAATTTAAAGCAACTCAAGTTTTTGAATGGTTATATATTCATAAAAAGTGGAATATAAATGAGTTTAGCAATATAAAAAAAGATATTCAAAATAAATTAAGTGAAGACTTTAATACTGATTTTATTAAGATTGAAATTGTAGAAGAAGGGCCTTTAGTAAAAAAGTTTTTATTTAGACTTTTAGATGGTGAAAAGATTGAAGCAGTTTTGATGGAACATGATTATGGTTTATCAGTTTGTGTTTCAAGCCAAGTTGGTTGTAATATGGGATGCCGTTTTTGTGAGTCTGGAAGACTTAAAAAGGTGAGAAACTTAGAAACTTATGAAATCGTAGAACAAATTTTACTTATCGAACAATACATTGGTAAAAGAATTGATAGTGTCGTAATGATGGGTATTGGTGAGCCTTTTGATAATTATGATAATATTATTAAATTTATTAAAATTATAAATGATGCTAAAGGCTTAGCTATTGGAGCAAGACATATTACAGTATCTACGTGTGGTTTGGTACCAAAAATTAAAGAATTTAGTGATTTGGACTTACAAGTTAACTTAGCTTTATCACTTCATGCACCATCTGATGAAATAAGAAATAAGATTATGCCTGTCAATAAAGCGTATAGTGTTGACACAGTTATACAAGCAATTAAGGACTATATTGCAAAAACTAATAGACGAGTGACTATAGAATATGTTATGCTTAATATGGTTAATGATAAAAAAGAAGATGCCATAGAGCTTGCAAAATTATTACGTGGAATGAATGTATATGTAAATTTGATACCATATAATGAAACAAATAATATAGATTTTGCAAAAAGTGATAAAAATAGAATAGATATATTTTATGAAACACTTAAACAAAGTGGTATAAATGTAACTGTTAGACGTGAGTTTGGTGGAAACATTAAAGCTGCATGTGGACAGTTAAGAAGCGAGAGTGATTAAAGTGAAAGCGTTTTATTTAACTGATACAGGAAGAGTTAGAGAACATAATGAAGATAGTGTAACAATTTTAAAAAATATAAGTGGTGAATATTTATGTGTTGTTGCTGATGGTATGGGAGGACACAGAAAAGGTGAAGTAGCTAGTGCCTTAACCGTTGCCCATTTAGGCAAAAGGTTTACAGAAAGCGCATCAATAGGTACTAAAATAGATGCTGTTAATTGGCTCTCTGATAATATTGCGGAAATCAATAAAGAAATTCTTGATTATGGTGAAGAAAATGAAAATTCGAAAGGACTTGGTACAACTGTTGTAGCAGCCATTGTAACTAAAGAGTTTTTAATATTTGCCAATATTGGTGACTCATCTGGATATGTTATGAAAAATAAAAAACTACATAGAGTAACTAAACCACATACACTAGTTAATTTACTGGTTGATGCTGGAGATTTAACACCTGAGCAAGCCTTAAATCATCCAAAGAAAAATGTTTTAATGAAAGCTTTAGGTGCTGCAGAAAAATGTGAACCAGATATTTTTGATGTTGATAATGGCAGTAATGAAGTATTTTTATGTAGTGATGGCCTAACAGGAATGCTTAGTGATGAACAAATTGAAAAAGTATTAAATGAAGATGGCTTAAATGTTGAAGAAAAAGTTGTAAAACTTATAAAGAAATGTAATGCTAGAGGGGGAAATGATAACATATCAGTTGCATATTTAGTTAGAGAAAGTGGTGATATAGCATGATTATGAAGGGGCAAAAAATTAGTGACAGATACCAAATAATCAAATCAATCGGTGAAGGTGGAATGGCTAATGTTTATTTAGCTTATGACACTATTTTAGATAGAAATGTAGCAGTTAAAGTTCTTCGTGGTGATTTAGCAAATGATGAAAAATTTGTTAGACGCTTTCAAAGAGAAGCTTTATCAGCAAGTAGCTTATCTAATCCAAATATTGTAGAAGTTTATGATGTTGGTGAAGATAATGGTGAATATTATATTGTCATGGAATATGTTGAAGGTAAGCATTTAAAAGCACTTCTTAAAAAACGTGGTAAGCTTACAGTTCCTGAAGTAATTGACATAACACTGCAAATAACTAATGGACTTAGTGTTGCTCATGACTCATATATTATCCATAGAGATATAAAACCTCAGAATATCCTTATACTTGAAAATGGAATGATTAAAATAACAGACTTTGGTATAGCTGTTGCTATGAATGCTACACAACTTACGCAAACAAATTCGGTAATGGGAAGTGTTCATTATCTTCCCCCAGAACAAGCAAGTGGTAAAGGGGCAACACTTCAAAGTGATATTTACTCAATTGGTATTTTAATGTATGAACTTTTAACAGGTAAACTTCCATTCCGCGGAGATAATGCCGTAGAAATAGCACTTAAGCATTTGAAAGAACCAATGCCAAGCATCAGAGATGAAATACCTGATATACCTCAAAGTGTGGAAAATATCATTTTAAAGGCAACAGCTAAAAATCCTAAAAATAGATATAGTGATGCTAGAGAAATGCATGAAGATTTAAAAACTTGCTTAGATGAATCCAGAGCTAATGAACTTAAGATAACATTTAAATATCCTGAAAATGATTATGATGATACTAAACTTTTAAAAACTGTAAAGCCAGAAAAGAAAAAAGAAGTTAGTAAAGAAAAGGTTGGTGAAGAAGTGGTGGCAAAGAAAACTAAAGCAAATGATAGTCAAAATAAATTACTTATTACTTTAGCTAGTGTATTTGTGGGATTAGTAGTAGTTATTACGACAATATTTGTTCTTATTCCCCAAATTACATCATCAAAACAAAACGCTATACCTGATGTAACAAATTATACAGTAACTGAAGCTATTAAAGCACTTCAAGATGCTGGCTTTGTAGTTTCTGACGAACAAAGAGAAGAAGCAAATGAAAATGTTGAAGAAGGCAGAGTTTCTAGAACATCACCAGCTATAGGAAGCATCCGAAAAGAAGGAACAGAAGTAATAATTTATCGATCACTTGGTGATGTTAAAGTTACTATTGAAGATTATACAGGTAAAAATGCATCAGAAATAAAAGGAAAACTTGAAGCATTAAAGTTACAAGTAATTATAAGTAAAAAAGAAATAAATAGTGATGAAGCTAGTGGCTTTAAAGAAGGAATTATAATTGAACAATCTGTAGCTGCTGGTGAAAAAGTTTCTGAAGGAAGTTCAATAACATTATATGTTCCAAAACTTGATAACAAATATCCAGATTTTGTTGCTGATAACTATAGTGTATCAGAAGTTGAAGATTTCTGTAATGAATATGGTGTTAATTTAACAAAACAAGAAGTTGAAACTACTGAATATGCAACTGGAACCATTTTCTATCAAAGTAGAGCTGTTGGAACAACAGTTGTAAGTGGTGCTAAACTTACTATAAAAATTGCTAAAGAACCAAGCAAAAATACAGAAAATCCAGATGATGGTGGACTTTACTAATGATTGAAGGTAGAATAACAAAACAAATAAGTAACCAATATAGAGTTACAGCAAATGGGGAAGATTATGTTTGTGGTGCTAGGGGAAAGTTCAGAAATTTAGGACTTTCCCCTTTGGTGGGTGATATAGTTAAAGTAAATGATAATACTTTAACTATTGAAGAAATACTTCCTAGAAAAAATGAACTTGATAGACCTGTAGTTAGTAATGTTGATATTGCTTTAATAGTAACAAGCGTTAAAAAGCCTGACTTATCACTTAGTTTACTTGATAAAGAATTATCTGTAGTCTTAGCAAATGATATTAAACCAGTAATATGTTTAACTAAACTTGATTTATTAAATAAAAAAGAAATTAATGAATTAAAACCTTTAATAAAATATTATAAAAAAATCGGTATTCTATTAACTGATAATAAACATTTAGGTAAATTAAAGAAAATACTTAAAAATAATTTAGTAGTTTTAACCGGACAAACTGGAGCGGGCAAATCAAGTTTACTTAATAAATTAGATAAAAAATTAAATTTAGAAACTAAACCTATAAGTGTTGTTTTAAATCGAGGAGTACATACCACTAGACACACGGAAATATATAAAATAGGTAAAATATATTTTGTGGATACACCAGGTTTTTCAGCATTAGACTTAAAAAATATAGATAGTGAAAAATTAAAAGAAACATTTTTGGAATTTAGTAAATATAATTGTGATTTTAAAGATTGTAATCATTTAAAAGAAAAAAGATGCAAAGTAATTGATGCAGTATCTAAAGGAGAAATACTTCCTTCAAGATATATTAATTATACAAGATTTATAAAGGAGTGCCATGAAAATAACCGTAAGTTATATAAGTAGTTTATATGATATAAAAAAAACAATAGATTTAATTAATGAAACAGATGCTGATGGCTTACATGTTGATTTAATGGATGGTTCCTATGCTGGAACAAAGAATTTTGACATAGATTATCTTCAAGAAATGTTTAAAGATAATACTAAACCAATGGATATTCATATGATGGTAGATAGACCTAGTAAATATTTAGATAAAATACTTTTGTTGTATCCAGATTGTGTGTATATTCATCCTAAAACTGAACCGGGAGCACTTGGAATATTAAATGAATTATCTATGCACGAAGTAAAAAGAGGAATTGCTATAAATCCAGATGAAAATATTAAAGGTTTTGCTCATTATTTTCCTTATGTAGATAGAGTTCTTTTAATGAGTGTTGTGCCAGGTAAAGGTGGCCAAAAGTTTTTAGAAGAAACAGAAAATCGTCTTCAAGAATTGTTATCTTATAAAGATGAAAATAACTTTGAAATTTATATAGATGGTGGCATTAATGATAAAACAATAAAGAAAGTGTTAGATGCTGATGGAGTGGTTTCTGGTTCATTCATCTGTAAATCAAAAGACTTTGAAAAGCAAATAGAAAAATTAAAAACTTCATATTCTCTTTAATATGAAGTTTTTATCTATTAAATTTTCTTCCTCGAAAAAACAATGTTTTAGAAGAAGAAAAAACTCAAGTGAAGAAAACTGTAAAATTTTGTAAATAAACAAAAAAACTTTAAAAAAGTAGATATTCTGTATTTACTTTTTTTTTAGTTTTTGGTAGGATATAAATAGGACAGTGGTAAACTGTGGGAGAAAGTGGGGGATAATATGTTACTGGGCGAATTTCATCATAACATTGATGATAAAGGTCGGCTTGTTATTCCAACGAAATTTAGGGAAGAATTAGGGCAAGAATTTATTCTTACTCGAGGCATTGAAAAATGTTTATATGTTTATTCTCTATCTGAGTGGGAAAAACTTGTTGACAAACTTAATACTCTACCTTTCACAAAAAAAGTAACCAGAACATTCACACGTTTCTTTTATTCAGGAGCTGCTGCCTGTAAGTTCGACAATTCCGGTCGAATGAGTATTACCTCTCCATTGATTAGTTACGCCGGTTTAGATAAAGAATGCATCGTAATCGGCGTGAATGATCATTTGGAAATTTGGGATGCTAGTGCTTTCAATGAATTTATGAATGCCAATGAAGATGTCATTGAAAATATTGCAGAAAGCTTATTTGAGGGGGAAGAATAATGCATTATAGTGTACTTAAAAATGAACTAATTGAAAGTTTAAACATTAAAGATGGTGGCATTTTTGTAGATGCTACGATTGGCTATGCTGGACATTCTAAAGAAATACTTAAGAAAATACCAAATGGATATTTATATGGCTTTGATCAAGATGAAAAAGCTGTAGAATATTCAACAAAAGAACTAAGTAAGATAGGTAATAATTTTAAAATATTTAAGACTAACTTTGTTAATCTAAAAAAAACACTTGAAGAAGAAAATGTTGGTCTTATAGATGGAATTATCTTTGACTTAGGTTTTTCATCACCTCAGATTGATGATGAAGCTCGAGGCTTTTCCTTTATGCATGATGGCCCACTTGATATGAGAATGTCTAGTGAAGGACTAAGTGCTAAAGATATTATTGATACTTATAGTGAAGAAAAGTTAGCAAGTATTTTCTTCAGATATGGCGAAGAAAAATTAAGCAAAGTTATAGCAAAAAATATTAAGAAAAACTGTAAAAAAATAGATACAACGTTAGAACTTGTAGAAGCTATAAAAAGTGCAACTGGTGCCAATTACTTTTACAAAAATCATCCGGAAAGAAAAATATTTCAAGCCCTTAGAATTGAAGTAAACGATGAACTTACAGTTTTAGAAAAAGTTTTACCTGATGCTATTAATTTACTAAAAAAAGGCGGTAGAATTGGTGTTATTACATTCCATTCTTTGGAAGACAGAATTGTTAAAAATATATTTAGAGAAAATTCTGAGGTTGATGAGCTAGTTAAAGGTTTAGTGGAAGTACCTGTTGCTTATAAACCAAAGATTAAATTAATAAATAAAAAGCCTATACTTCCAAGTGAGAAAGAACTTGAAGAAAACTCAAGAAGTAGAAGTGCAAAACTTAGAATAATAGAAAGGATTTGATTATGGTGGCTAAAAAGAATAAAAAGTTAAAATTACTAAAAGGAGAAAAAGCAATGTATGTATTATTGTTATTCTTACTCTTAGCAATTCCAATGTTTAACGTTTATACATCTTCACTTTTATCTGAAACTAATAATGAAGTGGAAAAGTTAAATAAAAATATTGAAAAACAAGAATTAGTTAATCAAGGTCTTTCTATGCAGATAGATGAACTAGCAAGCTTAGAAAACATTCAAAGTATTGCAGAAGAAAATGGTTTGTCGTATAATAATAGTAATATAAAATCAGTTGGAGAATAGGAGATAAAAATATGAAAAAAGGAGTAACAGTTAAAATATCAAAGTTTATTATTTTGGCTGTTGCTCTTTTATTTGGGGCAATAATTGCCAAACTTTCTTATGTCGTTTTAAGTAGTAAAGTTGATGGAATTAATTTAAAAGAAAAAGCAGCTAGCATTGCAACTGTTAAGAAAACTTTATATGCTGACCGAGGTAGTATTTATGACGTTAATGGCGAAGAACTAGCAAGTACCATAAATTCTTATACTGTTATAGCTTATTTAAAGTCAAATAAAACTAATGTTGAGGATAAAGAAGGAACAGCTAAAACTTTGGCCCCAATACTTAATATGACTGAAGAAAAACTAATAGAACTTTTAAGTAAAAACTTATATCAAGTAGAACTTAGACCTGGGGGATATGGTATAAGTGAAGTTGTTAAAGCTAAAATAGAAAAACTAGAATTACCTGGCATAGATTTTATAAAAAACTCTAAAAAAAGATATTATAATAAATCAACATTTGCATCATACTTAATTGGTTATGCTAAAGGTAATGATGAGGGTAAAATAGTTGGTGAACTTGGTATAGAAGGTTATTATGATGATATTTTATCTGGTGAAAATGGCTATACTAAATATTTAAAATATACATCAAGTAATTATAAAATACCTAATAGTCCAGAAGAAACTGTTAAAGCTAAAAATGGTTCGGACATCTATCTAACTATTGATAGTAGTATTCAGCTTATTACGGAAAAGGCTGTTGCTACGATGAAAGAAAAATTTAATACAGATTGGGCAGTTTTTACAGTTATGGATGCTAAAACTGGAGCAATAGTGGCAAGTAGTACAAGTCCTAACTTTAACCCAAATGATACTAATACAATCCAAGAATATATGAACCCACTTATAAGTTATCAATATGAACCTGGTTCAGTTATGAAAGTATTTTCATTTGCATCAGCAATCGAAGAAGAAAAATATGATGGTGAAGAAACATATAAATCTGGTTCTTATACATTAAAAGATGGTACAGTTATTCGGGACTCTGAAAGAAAAGGATGGGGTACAATTTCATTTGATGAAGGTTTTGCAAGATCTTCAAATGTTGCAGCCACAACACTTGCTTTAAGACTTGGTATTGATAGCCTTTCTGGTTATTACGATGCTCTAGGTTTTGGCAAAAAAACTGGAATTGAGCTTTCAAATGAAGCTATCGGTGACATTGAAATGGTTTATGAGTCAGAGCTTGCAACAGCATCTTTTGGTCAAGGTGTTAGTGTTACAGCAATTCAAATGCTTCAATCGTTAACTAGCATAACCAATGATGGAACAGTTATAAAACCATATTTAGTAGATAAAATAGTGGATCAAAATGGTAATGTTACTTATGAAGGTAAAAGAGAAGTAGTAAAGAAAGTTTATAGTTCATCAACTGTTAATAAAATGCATGAACTTATGAAGAAAATGATTGAAATAAATAAATACTGGCAAGTAGAAAATGTCAGTATTATGGGTAAAACTGGTACAGCCCAAATAGCATCACCAAAAGGTGGTTATCTAAGTGGAACATATGATTATGTTAAGTCATTTGCAGGTATATTTCCTGCAGATGATCCAAAATATATTGTTTATGCTGTAGGTAAAAAGCCAGAATCTAATTTAAGCTCATGGGCTAAAGTTATTACAACAGCAATTGAAGAGATAGCAAGTTATGCAAAACTTACTGAAACTAAAAGTGATAGTGATTTAAGTAAACTAATTACAATAGATAATTATATGAGTAAATTAGTTGATACAACTATTGAAGAGTTAAAAAACAAAAAAATAAATGTCATAACTTTAGGAAATGGAAAATATATAATAAATCAATATCCTTTAAAAAATAAAGTTTTACTTGCAGGTGAAAAATTATTTTTACTTACAAATGGCAATGAATTTAAAATGGAAAACCTAACTGGATGGAGTTTAAGTGAAGTTAAAACTTATACTGAGCTTCTAGGTATCAAACTAGAATATTCTGGTTATGGCTATATAACAAGTCAAAGTATTGAAAGTGGCACTGTTATTGATAAAGAAAACATGATTTTATCGGTAGAATTAAGCAAATAATAATAAAATAAAAATTGGAAAAGAAGTTTTACTTTTTCAATTTTTTTAAATTTAATATATTTTCTCTTTTTTTTTATAAATTTTTTGATAAAATATAAATAGGAAGGTAGGAACGAATTATGAGAACTTTAATAATTCTTTAATTTTTATTAAATTGAGCAGTAAAAAAAGAATTAAATACGTTTAATTCTTGTACTTGCTCCGACGAACCAATCCATTGAGACATTGAACTCTTTAGCGATTTGATATAAAAATGCTGTTAAAATTAAAGTGTTTCCTTTTTCATAAGCACATATGGTTGATGGAGAAGTGTTTAACACTTTAGCTAATTCACGTTGCTTAAGATTATTTAAATTTCTGATATATATTATTTTTTGACCAATTTCTTCTTTATCAAGTGTTACATAGTTAAAAAATATATCTTTTTTATCCGAAAGACCTGTTAAATAGTCTAAACTCACTTTATAATATTTTGCTAAAGTTATTAGATGCTTTAGGGGGATAATCTTTTTGCCTTTCTCCCATTCGGCATAAGTTTGTTGACGCACTCCGAGAACTGCACCAACATTTTTTTGAGTTAGATTATTATATTCTCTTAACTCGAATAGTCTATCATTTTCCATTTATTCCGCTCACCAGATTAATTTTCCCATTATTTTAATAAATATACAGAAAATTACAGACAAATACGAAATTGTTTGGTATAATTAGAAAGGAAAGAGTTGATTGATGTGAAAGAATATATGAAATTAAGTAAAGATTTAGCTAAAAAACAAGTAATTGAAAAAATATCATTAGAATTAATATATGAATTTTTAATTTTAGATAATGAAGAAATGAATATTATCAAAGTTGAGGATGTTAATCTTATTGATGACGATGAATACATGGAACTCGTAGATGCAGCAATTGATAGACTTAATAAAAAAACTAAGTTAGGTCTATTTAGAAAAAACGGAAATATATATCTGGGTAAATGTAATAAGTAAAGAAGTCTTCTTTACATAAGATAGTAAAGAAAGGAGACTTGTATGTATCCAAATTATTATTATCAAAATCAAAATAGAGGTTTTGTAGTTCCGTTTTTGCTCGGAGGTTTAGCTGGAGGGGCTGCGGTAGGTTTGACTAGACCAAGACCAATTTATAATGTGGCACCAGGTGCAGGTAGTGGTGGATATTATCCAATTCCAGGTATGCCATACTATAATAGTTCTTATAGTTATTATCAACCTATACCTAGGACATATTATTATTAGCCATACTTAGTATGGTTTTTCTTTGTAGTTAAAAATGATACCTAAGAATATAAAATAAATGATGAGGGTTGAACCTCCATAACTTAAAAAGGGAAGGGGAATACCTATAATTGGTAAAAGACCTAAGTTCATACCTATGTTTATTATTTGATTAAGAATAAAAATACTTATAAAACAAGATAGAAAGTACTTAAGTGTGCTTTTTTTCATAGAAATAAAGCTGTTTATCAAATAAATATCTAGGATTAAATAACAAAGAAGAATAATAAAACCTGTAATAAAACCAAAGTTAGTAATAGAAAAAGCAAATACAAAGTCAGTTGGAGCTTCAGGAATATAGATGCGTGCACCACTTAAAGTAGGTGATAAAGCACTAGATGAGCCCATACCGACTATAGCATTTTCAAGTTGATAACTTGACATAGTTTTAAATGTAATAAGTCTTTCAACTCTATAAAAAAAACTAGTACCGATTAAATTAATAAGTAAATCTTTATTAAATAGGTAAAGAAAAGTAAATGTGCCAATAGATAAAGTTATTAATAGTATGGCTAATATATACCAAAATTTATGGATATTACTAAGCACTACTGTAGTGAAAGCCATAACTAAAAAGAAAATAATAGCACCTGTGTCTGGCTCTAAAAACACAAGTATCGAAGGAATTACAGTCAAAATAAATACTTTTAATATAAATAAAGCCTCACTTTTTATGCCAGTATTTGCAAAACTATTTAAAGTATTGCTAAGCATTAAAGCAAGTGATAATTTTGCTAGCTCACTAGGCCCAAAAGATAATCCTTTTATAGTAATCCATGCTCTAGCGCCATTTATAACTTTACCAAATATTAAAACATATATAAGAAGTAAAATAGATAAAATATACAAATATTTAGCATACTTAAATATAAAACTAGTATTTATTTTCCTAAAAAGTAAAAGAATTATTATACCTAAAGTATACCAAATTATTTGCTTTGTTAAATTGTTATTATAAAGCGTACTTAAATATTTAGCATTATACATATCTAAAAAACTAATAATCATTATTATTAGTAAGGGAATAAAAAATAAAAATTTGCTATTTAATACTTTTTTCATAATTTTAGTATGTGTATTTTTAGGATATTTATCATAAAATATTGTAGAGGTGTTAATATGAACAAATTACCAAATGTATTTGCAAGTCCAATTAATAAGAAACTTAATAATTATCAAGATATGTACAGAAGTGATAGAAAAGTAAAGTCACATAATCCAAAAGATATAAATAAAAAAATTAATGAAATATTTGGTTCACTTAATCATGTATATAAAAGTAAAGTTAGAATAACTATGTCTGATGGTATAAAAGAAGAAGAAATCGTAGGTAAAACTAATATAAACTTGCTTACTATAGATAATAAACTTATTAAAATAACAGATATTTTAGATATAGAAAAAATATAGAAAAAAGTATATCTTAGAGAATTTCTTCGATATACTTTTTTAATTGTTTCGCATTTTTATCAAATATAATCTTTAATTGGTTATCTATTTCCACAATACCTTTGGCCCCAAGTTTTTGAATTCCTTCTTTATTAGCTAAACTAACGTCTTTAAGGATAACTTTAAGTCTTGACATATTACATTCAGCATTAATAATATTATCTTTACCACCTAGATAAGTAATAAGTTTGTTAGCTTCTACTTTGAAATCTCTTTTTGAAAGTTTTACAATAACCATTGAAATAATTATTAGAATAAATGCTATTACAATATACTCAATATATGTTTTCATTTTTTATCACCATTATCATTTTATCATATTTTATAAAAAAGTAAAAGTAAAAAGCATACACTTATTTTGATTATTTTCATAAATTATTAGTGAATTAGATGAAAGGGTGAAAGTTTATGAATAGAGAAAGTAAATCATCAGAAGGCAACTGCATTAATGAAATACTATGTGTCATTTTAGTTCTTCAAGAAAATGCATGTCCAGATAATTGTTTACAAACTTGCGATAGACCAGTACTTGGTGGAGGAAGTAATTGCCTCGTATGTAACACTAGACCTGTAATGCTTTATACTTGTGGTGGTAATGGTACTCCATGGAGTATGCCAACAACTAAAGATTCTACAGCTACATGTACAGGAAGTACTACTACTTGTTCAAATGTTTTCAGAGTAGAAAAAATAGAAGGCAACTGCTGCACATTCCGTGTTTTAGCAGATAATACTGATGAAACTAGTGTTTATCCATATGTTGCTACAAATGTTTTCTTTACAATGGATTGCGATTGTCTATGCTGCATAAGATGTTTATCTGATACATATGTAGATTGTCTTTGCTAATTATTAAGCAAAATAAAAAGCACGTTTTGATGTGAACCCCATTTGGGAGACATTGTAAAAAAAGCAGTATATTAAAAAGAGAAAAACTGAACTGAACCCCAAAAGTTGGACAGT
>CADBRL010000103.1 GCA_902797105.1 uncultured Erysipelotrichaceae bacterium | reverse complement strand
TAGAAACTTTATATAGAATATCTAAAGCACTAGATGTATCAATAGATGATTTAATTAAAAAATAGTTTCAATTTTTATGAAACTATTTTTTAGTTACACCTAATTTCTTTCCTTGAATACGATAACAAAAAGAAAGTTGCAATCTATAAGGAATAATTCTTAATAAAAATATAGCTAACTTTATTCTTATTGTTGGAATAATAAGCATTTTCTTTTGAAATAATTTATCTATAGCATATTCTGCCACAAACTTAGGACTTGCTTCTTTAATACTAAATTCTCCATTAGCAACTTTATTAAAATTAGTATTAACTGGACCTGGACATAAAGCAGATACTACAACATGACTTCCACTTTGTCTAAGTTCTTCATTAATAGCCATCGTAAGTTTTAAAACATAATTTTTAGTAGCATAATAAGTACTAAGTCTAGGACCTGCCATAAAACCAGCACTTGAAGCAACATTTAAAATATAACCATTATCTTTTTCCACAAAATCTTTTAAAAATAACTTAGTTAAAATATGATATGCTTTTATATTTAAATCAATCATTTCTAATTCTCTATCTAAATCTGTTTCTGTAAATATACCAAATAGACCAAAACCAGCATTATTTATAAGTATATCTACATTTTTATCTTTACACATATCATATAACTTAAAAACATTCTTTTCTTTAAGTAAATCCATTTCTATAACATCAACATTTACTTTAACATTATCTTTTATTTTAAGCATTTCTTCCTTACTTCTAGCAACAAGTATTAAATCAACACCTTTATTTGCTAAAACATAAGCCATATTCTTTCCAATTCCACTTGAAGCCCCAGTTATAAGTGCCTTCATTTATATGCCTCCCAAACTATTTCTTATCTTCCATAACACTTAAGATACTTGGAAGTATTTGTTTCTTTCTAGAAACAACTTTAGGAATAAATACACCTTCATAAGTATCTTTAAGACCAAATCCATCTTCTATAACATCTTTAGCTTTAGTATTATAAATAATATAAGAACCATTTTTTATAATATCTGTTATAAATATAACTACAACACTATAATTAGTATCAACCATTTCATTTAAAACATTCACATATTCATCCATATTTTCTTTTATCTTATCAAAATCTAAAGTCATAACTTGGCCAATACCCAAAGTTTTAGTACCCACTACATAGTTCTTAAAGTCACTCTTTATTAAATCTCTAACACTCATACCATCAATAGATGAAGCTGCCTTAATCATTTCAAGACCATATTTATCAATATCCACATTTGCAATACTAGCAAGTTTTACTGCAGCAAATCTATCATCTTCCGTAGTTGTTGGACTAGTTAAAAGTAATGTATCAGAAAGTATTGCTGAAAGCATAAGTCCAGCTATTTCTTTAGGAATATTAACTTTAGCTTCTAAATACATTTCATAAAGCATCGTTGATGTACAACCAACAGGTTTACTTCTAAAGTTAATTGGTACATTAGTACCTATTGCCCCCAAATTATGATGGTCAATAATTTCCAAAATATCAGCTTCTTCAATACCATCAACAGATTGAGCCAAATTATTATGGTCAACAAGTATAACTTTTTGTTTATCATAATCATTAGGACCTGTAAGTCTAATCAAACCTAAACATTCACCTTTATTATTAATAACTGGATAATTAGTATGATTAACTTTATGTGTCATAGTTCTAAAATCACTAAAATAATCTTCATTATTAACAGTAACTGGATTTTTATTAATATTTATATTTTTAATATAATTACTTAATGTAATTTTCGTAGCTATTTGAAAACTATCAAGTTCTGATGCAATCATATTAACACCATTTTCTCTAGCTTTTTTAATAACCTTCTTATCCAAATTAACATTCAAAGGAATAATAACTAATTTAACTTTAGATTTAATAGCATAATCTAAAACTTTATATCTATCCCCTACAATTAAAATATCATCACTATTTAAATCAATTGCTTGTTCCAAAGCTTTAAAACTAAGTCCTGCAATAAAAGTATTTCCTTTTATAACATCATCACATTTAACAATTACTTTAGCATTTATTGTTTCAATAATATTATCTAAAGTAGTATCCACAAATTCTCTATTTCCATTAATTAAATATTTAGCAAGTTCTTTTAAAGTTACATAACCAGTAAGTTTCTTTTCATCATTTACAAGTGGTATTGCAGTAATATTTCTTTTTTGCATAAGTTTAAAAGCTTCATCAATAGATTTATTCTCATTAATATATGCTTTTTTGTCATACTTAACATTTTTGATTCTAACTCTAACATCATTTAAATAACTTGGAACAGGTACACCAAAATAATCAAGTACAAATTTAGTTTCATTATTTATATTACCTAGCACTTTAGGTATAGTTTTTTCACCCATTTCATTTTTTAAATATGATAAAGCTATACTAGAACATACAGTATCAGTATCTGGGCTTTTATGACCAAAAATATATATCATCTTAACAACCTCACTTTTATATTAAGATTTTACCACAAATTTTCTTATTTTTAAATAGCAAATTTATATAAGCTACATATTGTATCAAAAATTTGACAATAATATTATAATATGGTATTATGTATTTAGCAAAGAAAATTTGCATATAATAAAAAAAGGAAACATTCAATTTTTGCATGTTGAGTGTTAACCTGTTAGGCTTTACCCAATCAAGCTTGATTGGGTATTTTTATTTTTAGTATCAGAAGCATTATTACCGCTAATATAATTATAACAATTAATCTATCTAATAATTTTATAAAAAATGTCTTAAATTTCATAATTATTCCTCCTCTCATAAAAAGTTTTATAAAGGAGGTTAACACCCAACAATTGAATTGTTTCCATAGATAAAGTATATCATAGTTGCTTAAATATTCCAAGATATAATTGTATATTTTTAAATATTTTTATTTAATTTGTTGTACGAACTCGTTTACGCAAAACAATACATAACTTATATTAATTTCGAAACCGATATAAGCTACACATTGTATCAAAGATTACAATAACACTATTATGTGGTATTATGTATTTAGCAAAGAAAATTTGCATACAATAAAAAAAGGAAACATTCAATTTTTGCGTGTTGAGTGTTAACCTGTTAGGGTTTACCCAATCAAGCTTGATTGGGTATTTTTATTTTCAGATTGACGAACAAGTATTTGTCTAGTATAATATGTATGTGACTGGAAAATATTATAAATATAAAAATAGATTGGAGATGCAAGACATGTTTGAACTTATAAGTAAATATAAACCTAGTGGTGACCAACCAGAAGCTATTAAAGAATTAGTAGAAGGTATAAATGAAGGTAAAAAAGAACAAGTATTATTAGGGGCAACAGGTACAGGTAAAACTTTTACAATAGCAAATGTAATAGCTGAAACTAACAAGCCTACCCTAGTTTTGGCACACAATAAAACTTTAGCGGGACAACTTTATGCAGAATTAAAAGAATTTTTTCCAAATAATCATGTAGAATATTTTGTTTCATACTACGATTATTATCAACCAGAAGCTTATGTACCAAGTAGTGATACCTATATTGAAAAAGACTCATCAATAAATGATGAAATTGATGAATTAAGGCATGCTGCAACAAGTGCCCTTATTAATTATAAAGATGTTATAGTAGTTGCATCAGTATCATGTATTTATGGTATTGGTGAAAAAGAAGAATATGAAAAAAACATGCTAATACTAACTGTTGGTGACAAAATATCTAGAGGAAAAATACTAAATAGACTGGTTGATATGACATATGAAAGAAATGATTTAGACTTTCATCGTGGAACATTTAGAGTCAGAGGAAATAACATAGATATTATTCCTGTTAATGAAAAAGTAAGTGGTATTAGAATTATCTTAGAAGATGATATAGTCGAAGAAATTTGTACATTTGACCCCCTTACTGGAGCTATATCACAAAGTAAAAAATCAGTTACTATATCACCAGCATCTCACTTTGTTACAAGTAAAGAAAAATTAGACGAAGCATGTAATAGAATTGAAGCAGAATTAAAAGAAAGACTCGAAGTATTAAAAAGTGAAAATAAACTAATCGAAGAACAAAGATTACGTGAAAGAACTAACTATGATTTAGAGATGCTAAGAGAAACAGGTTTCTGTAATGGTGTTGAAAATTATTCAAGACATTTAGCTTTAAGAGGTCCAGGAGAAACACCATCATGTCTAATAGATTTCTTTCCCAAAGATTTTTTACTTGTAGTGGATGAGTCCCACGTTACACTACCTCAAGTAAGAGCCATGTATAACGGTGATAGAATGCGTAAACAAACTTTAGTGGATTATGGATTTAGACTTCCAAGTGCATTAGATAATAGACCACTTAAATTTGAAGAGTTTGAAAACAAAATTAATCAAGCAATTTATGTTTCTGCAACACCCGGAGATTATGAACTTGAAAAAACAAATAACAAATTTGTAGAACAAATCATTAGACCAACTGGATTACTTGACCCAATTATTGAAGTCCGTAAATCAGAAGGACAAATTGATGATATAATAAGTGAAATAAATGATAGAATTAAGAAAAACGAAAGAGTTCTAATAACAACACTAACAATTAGAATGAGTGAAGAACTAACAAATTACTTAAAAGAAATGAACATCAAAGTTGCATACTTACATAGTGAAGTTAAAACTCTTGAAAGACTTAAAATTATACATGATTTAAGAAGTGGTGTTTATGATTGTATTGTGGGTATTAACCTACTTCGTGAAGGCTTAGATATACCTGAAGTAAGTTTAATATGTATATTAGACGCTGATAAGCAAGGCTTCTTAAGAAGTACACGTAGTTTAATTCAAACCATCGGAAGAGCAGCTCGTAATGAAAATGGTAAAGTAATTATGTATGCAGATACATATAGTGACTCCATGAATGAAGCAATTACAGAAACACAAAGAAGACGCGCTATTCAAGAAGAATACAATAAAGTTCATGGCATAACACCAAAAACAATTATTAAAGATATCAAAGAAGTTGTAACAAATGAAGTAACTAGTAAAAAGCCTAAACTATCTAAAAAAGAAAGAGTTTTACAAATTGAACAAATTGAAAAAGAGATGCGTGAAGCTGCAGCAGCAATGGATTTTGAAAGAGCAATGGAACTAAGAGATATTTATTTTGAACTCAAAGGTCTATAAAAAGGTAATGGATAAATTCCACTACCTTTTTTTACAATAAATTAATAATTTTTGGTAAAAATATTATAACTCCCACAACCGCAGACGAGACAGCAAATACTAAAACAGCACCAGCAGCAATATCTTTAGCATATTTAGCATGTACTCTTATCTCCGGAGATAATATATTAACAACTTCTTCAATAGATGTATTAAATAACTCTGCTCCAATTACTAAAGCAAAAAGTATAATACATGTTACCCATTCCCATATAGCTAATTTAAGAATAAAACCTAAAATAACCACTAAAATCATAGCTAAAGCATGTATTTTTAAATTTCTTTCAGTCTTAAAAGCCTTTTTTATTCCTTCTATAGCATAACCAAAACTACTTATTAAACTATCACTTTTCATCTTTTCTCACCTTTTTATTATATATATAAATATAAACAATTAAATATGCAAGAGCTAAAAGATAACCACCAATAACATCAGTAAAATAATGAACACCAACATAAATTCTACTAAAACCAATCGTTAAAATAAGTAAACTCAATAAAGTAATTAATGTCCATTTCAAATATTTATTATTAACATTTTTATAAATAAGATAAATTACTAAACCATAAAAAGCAACACTAATCATCGAATGACCTGAAGGAAAACTATAACCACTTTCTTCAACTAATCTAAGTACATTAGGCCTAGGTCTTCTAACAATATGTTTAATTGTTTGATTAACAATTGTGCATCCAACTAAATCAAAAGTAATAAACCATCTATTTTTCTTACAAAACATAAAACATAAAACTCCAAGTAAAACAATAAATGCTACACCGCCTAAATGAGTGACAACTTTAAATATTGATGAAAGTGTATCATTCATAATATTTTGAGATATAAAATTGTAAACATTATTATCAATATCTAAAACACCATCTTTACAAACATTAAATAAAATTACACTAAAGAGTACTAAACATAAACAAACAATAAATATTCTAAACTTCTTCATAAACTTAACCCTCAATATGTTTCTTTTCTAATATTTTCTTTACCTTTTCAAGTCCCATTATAACTAGACCACCAATTATAAAGAATAAAATACTAAATGTATCAAAACTCATTGCATCTTTAGGAACTTCCAAAGTAGTTGGTCCCATAACAATAGCATATAATGAACCAATCATTAAACCAATAATTAAATACACTGTAGCACTACGATGTTTATCTAAAGCATGTTTAATTAATTTGATAACCAATGCAATACCAAATAAAACACCAATACCAAAACAGAAAAGTGCAGGAAAATATGTAAAATTAAAATGTAAAAACTCTTTAATACCATTAATAATCGGAATATAAAGCCCAAAAATAAGTAATAATGTTGAACCTGATATACCAGGTAAAACCATAGCACTGATAGCAACCATACCAGCAACTAATATATATAAAACAAGTCCAAAATTTAAATTTGCAATATTAACGCCTGAACCACCAGTCATTGGATTAAAATAAGTAATTAAAGAAACAACTAATATTCCAATTATAGAAAAAATAATATTTTTATATTTTCCTTTTAAATTATCCTTTTCTTCTTTTATAATCAAAGGTATTGAAAATATAATAAAGCCTAAAAATAATGAACTAACTGCATATATTTTACTTTCAAATAAACTTGTAAGTACTAAAGTTGCAAGTCCCATACCTACAATCCAACCAGTACCAAGTTTAAATAAAAACCAAAGAGCACTTTTCTTTTTAGCAAAATCTTCATAAAAAACATCATTTAAAGCATTTATAAATTTATCATAAAAACCTAAAATAAAAGCAATAGTTCCTCCACTTACACCTGGAACACTATCAGCAAGTGCCATGCAGAACCCCCAAAACGCATTAATTAAATACTTCATAATTTATCTATCACCTATTAAATTATATCAAAAATATTGAAAAAAGCAATAATTTATGGTATTAT